>NZ_JAYMZR010000054.1:0-41359 GCF_035828615.1 Streptomyces sp. H27-D2
CACGGACGGTCGGCAGGCCGAGCTCGGCCAGCCACTTCGGGGCCTGCGAGCCCCGTCCCGTGGCGTCGATGACGAGGTCCGCGGTGAGGTCGGACACCGAGCCGCCGCCGGCGGCGGCGCGCACGCGGGCGCCGGCGACCCGCCGCGCGTCGCCGAGCAGTCCGATGGTCTCGACGCCGTGCAGCAGGGTGATCCCCGGTCGCTCCAGGACCTGTGTGCGTACCACCCAGTCGAGGAGGTCGCGACTGCACGCGATGAGGAACTGGACTTCGGGCCCCCGCCGTATCCAGCCCTGCGGGCTCATGGAGACCAGCCCCGTCGGCAGCGGGATGCGGCGGGCCCCGGCGGCGAGCCAGCGGTCCATGGTGCCCGGAAGCAGCGCCTCGACGGCGCGTGCGCCGCCGGACCACAGCAGGTGGGCGTGCCTCGCCTGCGGAAGCCCCTTGCGGGGCCGCGCGGACTCGGGGAGCCGATCCCGGTCCACGACGGTGATCTCGTCGAAGTGCCCGAAGAGCGCGGCGGTGGCCAGCATGCCGGCTAATCCCGCGCCGAGGACGAGGGCCTTGCGGGGGCGGGCCAGGGGGTCGGCGGGGGGCGTGGGTTGATTCATGGGCGGCATTCTTCCGCCCGCCCGTCCGGGTCGAAGCGGCGGCGAGCGGTCCGCGTGCGAAGCGGCGACGAGCGGACAGAGCGCGGACAGGGCGCGGACAGGGCGCGGACAGGGCGCGGACCGCGCGCCCGGGCCCGGAACATCTGCCTTGTACACCGACGTACACCGACCCGGGCCGAGGTACGGGGTGCGTATCCGCGTACGTGGCCGCAGGGTGGAGATATGGCTGAGAACCCGCCCGTCGTCGTACACCCGTGGCTCGACGGCTCCCGGCGCGTGGCGATCCGGGGGCGTCCGGTCGGCCGGGCCTTCGGCACCGCCGACCTGGTCGAGTTCCTGCGCATCGCCGGCCTGGACCTGGACGGCGTCACCCTCGAGGACCCCGAGCTCATCGAATGGCGCGGCGGCGGCCCCGCCTACTGGGGTCCACCGGGCTGAACCGGCAGCCGCCGGGTACCGGAGGACGCGAAAGCGGCGGACAGGAAGATCCCCGTGAGAGCCGCGGCCGGCACACCGCTGCCGAACAGGGTGCGGGCCCACCCCGGCAAGGGCTCGTAGAGCTGCGGGGCGAGTACGGGCAGCAGCCCGGCCAGCAGCGTGAGGGCCAGAACGGTCGCGTTGGGCCCCTCGGAAAGCGCGGCTCGGCCGAGCATTCCGACGCCCATCGCGGCGATCACGGCGAAGACCACGAGGGCCGCCCCGCCGACCACGGGCGCGGGCACGGCCGTGAGGAGCCGGGTCACCGGCGCGAGCAGGCCGCTGAGGATGAGCAGGACGCCCGCGCCGGCGGTGACGAAGCGGCTCCGGACGCCGGTGAGTTGGACGATGCCGATGTTTTCCGCACTGGTCACCATCAGCGACGTGCCCAGGACGCCCGCGCCGAGCGAGGTGATCGCGTCGGCCCGTGCGGTGCGCGGCACATCGCGCGCCGGGTCCGGCTCGCGGCCCACCGCCTCGCTGTTGAGGACGGTCTGACCGGTGGCCTCGGCGAGGGAGGCGAGGCTGAAGACCATCAGAGGCAGCGCGGCGAGCAGGTCGAACTGCGGGGCGCCGTACGGGAAGAGGTGCGGCAGCGAGACGAGCGAGTCCCCCGGGGCGACCGTGAAGGGGGTTCCGGTGAGCGCCGCGGCGAGCGTTCCCGTCGCCATGCCCAGCAGGACGGACATCTGCCGCCACACACCGCGCAGCACCAGGAAGCAGAGCGCGGTGCAGACGATGGTCAGGAGGGCGAGCCAACTGCCGCCGGCGACCATCGGGGCGGTCAGCTTCACCATGTTGACGCCGATGATCAGCACCGTCGCCCCCATGACCAGCGGCGGGAAGAACCGGGCGATCCGCCCGTACAGCGGAAGCACCGCCAGCAGGAAGAGGGCGGCGACGATGACGGACCCGGAGGCGGTGGCCGCGCCGTGCTGCTGGGCGGTCTGCAGGAAGACGGCGACGGCCGCGCCGCCCGGCAGCATCACGAACGGCAGCCGCGAGCCGACGCGCAGCACCCCCAGCGACTGCAGGAGCGCCCCGGCGCCGCACAGCACCAGGGTCGCGCTCAGCAGCGAGGCGGTGCGCCCGGCGGACAGGTCCAGAGCCGGGGCCATGAGGTAGACGGAGGAAACGGGGGTCGCGATCATCGCGAGGACGTGCTGCGCCGAGAGCGGCGCGAGGCGGGCCAACGGCAGCCGCTCGTCGACCGGTTGCACGGACATCGCTCAGCCCCGCCGCTTCAGCCAGGGCAGATCCCGGGCGGCGTAGCGGTAGGCGCGGAACACGGCGTTGTTCTGTGCGGGGAACAGCTCGCCGACGCCCGGTTCCTGATAGCCGCCGAAGTGCGGGACGACGTACTCCCAGCACAGATACCCGTCCGCCGTCACCTCGAAGAGGCGGCCGGCGGGGGAGTCGGTGATGAGCGTATTGCCGTTGGGCAGCCGCTGGGCGCTGCCCATGAAGGGCGCGAAGAAGGATTCGCGCGCCGGGTCCCGGTACTCCCACGCCGTCTTCCCCGAGGCCCGGTCCACCTCGATGACGCGGGAGTACGGGACGTCGCAGCCGGGCCGGAAGACGCCGTTGTCGAAGATCAGGATGTTGCCGTTCGGCAGCTCGGTCGGGTTGTGCTGCTGAGAGACCAGGCCGGGCTCGGTGCGCCACAGGACCTCGCCGCTCTCGCGGCTGATCACCACGACCGCGGAGACGCTGCGCAGACTCGCGAGCACATTGCCGTCGGCCAGCGGCAGCACGGAGTTGACGAGGGGCCAGTGCTCGCGCGCGTAGTCCGGGTGCAGCGGGTACTCCGCGCGGTCGAGGTGCTCGCTCGCCCGCCACGACCAGAGCAGCCGCCCCTGTCCGTCGACCTCCCTGATCGTGTCGGCGTGGACGGTCCCGGCCGCCTCCGAGGCGGGCGCCCCGCCGCGGACCGAGGCCGCGTCCGCGCCGGTCAGCGGCTCCAGGGCGGTGTAGAGGACGCGCCCGTCGCCGTAGTGGTGCGCGTCGTGGTGCTGTAGCCGGTCGAGGTGCTCGCGCAGCACCGTGCCGTCGGGGGCGATCTCCTGCATCGCGCCGCCGCGGTACTTGTGCCACATCGGGAAGAGCGCGTCCTGGCCGGGCAGGACGCCGTTGTAGGCGAGGTTGCCGTTCGGCAGGACGCGCGCGTGCCGCCCCGGGCGGTACGGCAGGTTCCACTGGTGGGCGACGTCGCCGCGCAGATCGACGAGATAGACCTGACCGGTGCCGGTCAGCGGCGCGTAGAGGGTGTAGCCGTCATACGCCGCGTTCTCGTCGAGGGCGATGAGTCCGGTGCCTCGGCGGCGGCGTGAGTTCTGGTCTACTTCGGTCATGCTTTGTTCCCCTCATCAATGTTTGTTTGATGACATCAAACATTTCGAGGGTAGGGGCGGAGTGTTGCGGCAGTGTGAAGGCCCGAACAACCCGGTTGAGGAGTGCCCGATGAGTGAAACGCCGGACGAGTTGACGATCGGTCCGGGTGTGCGCAGGCGTCGGCTGGCCCTGGGCCTCACCCTCGCCGGACTGGCCCGCCGCGCGGGGCTGTCCGCCCCGTTCCTCAGCCAGGTCGAGAACGGCCGGGCGCGCCCGAGCATGCGCTCACTGCAACGCATCGCCGACGCGCTCGACACCTCGGCCGTCCAGCTCCTGGGCGGCGCGGACGGCGCCCGCACCGTCGACGTCGTACGCGCGGACTCGCCGGCCGTCTCCGAGAGCGAGGCGGCGGACGGGAGCGTGCGGCCGCTGGTGCGCGGCCATCAGCAGCTGCACGCGGTGGAGTTCACCGGGCGGCGGGTGTGGGAGCGCGAGTTCCAGCACGCGACCGACGAGTTGATGTACGTCGTCGCGGGAGCCGTGGAGGCCGAGGCGGACGGGGAGAGCTACGCCCTCGCGCAAGGGGACGCCCTCTATTGCGCGGGCGGCGTCGCCCACCGCTGGCGCGCGTTGCGGGCGGACACCCGGGTGCTGCTGGTGCGCGTGGCGGACGACTTCAGGGTGTGACGCCGAGGGGCCGTCGGGCGCCGGACGGCCCGGACGGCGGCCCGGTGCACCGCCCCGTGAATCCCCATGATCAAGGTCGGATCATGGGGATCATCCGGCCCGGCGTCACGCACAGGTGTCTCCCAGCGGCCTCGGTCAGGCCAGCGCGCTCGTGATCGCCGCGCGCAGCTCGGGGGCGCTCGGCGCGACTCCCGGCCGGAAGCGGCCCAGTACGGCGCCATCCTTGCCGATCAAGAATTTTTCGAAGTTCCACTCGATGTCGCCGGCCTTGCCCTCGGCGTCCGCGACCGCGGTGAGGGACTCATACAGCGGGTGCCGGCCGCCGCCGTTGACCTCGACCTTCCCGGTCATCGGGAACGTCACGCCGTAGGTCGCCGAGCAGAATTCCTGGATCTCCTCGGAGGTTCCCGGCTCCTGTCCGCCGAACTGGTTGCACGGCACGCCGAGCACGGTGAAGCCGCTGCCGCCGAGCTCCTTCTGGAGGTCTTCCAGGCCGGCGTACTGCGGGGTCAGTCCGCACTTGGACGCGACGTTGACCACGAGGGCGACCTGGCCCTTCGTCGCTTCGCCCAGGGTGGCCGGGGTGCCGTCGAGCAGGGCGATGGGGGTGTCGAGCAGGCTCATGCCGCTTTCCTTTCACCGAACCGGAAATGTCAGGGCTGATCCCGGCCAACCTATCTTTCCCGGTCTGTTCCGACTGGGGCAGGGCCAGGCGCAGGGTGTCGGCCGGTCCGGGCCGACGGCACCCGGCCGGCGGGCTCCTGGGCGAAGGGGAGAATCTGGAGATCGACCCCCCGCGCCGGCTGGTCCAGAGCATGGTCGCGCTCTGGAGCGACGACGTGAAGAGCGAGGGCACCTCAAGGGTCACCTGGGAGATCGAGCCCGTCGGCGACTCCTGTCGGCTGACCGTGACCCGACGAGCTGCGCGAGGGCGCGAACGACGAGCTCTACGGCGGTTGGCCGATGATCCTCTCCGGCCTGAAGACATGGCTGGAGACGGGCGAGCTGCTCACCACGCCGGGATCGCTGATGTACGGCGGCTGAGGCGGAACTCGCCGTAGGGAAAGGCTCACCTCGGGGACGGGGGCCGGCGCTCCGGCTCGGCCGGAGCGCCGTCACAGCGTTGTTCGCCGTCGGGATCGGCCCGTCGGGCCAGTACTCGCGTGCGCCCCGGCGTGGTCGAGATCGAGCACGGGCGCGAAGGGAATACCGGCCAGCTCGCAGAACTCCTCCCCTCTCCCGCAGCGAGAGCTGCCGCGCCACCGCGTACGGGCTGCAGGGCGCCGCCGCTACGACGGCGGCTGACCTGCCGCGGTGCTTCAGTTCGCTCTGCTTTCCGATGCGCATGGCGCGAAAAGATCGCTTTACCGATGGGGTGCCGGCAGGCATCGTCGGTGCTGTACGCGACCCCTTCCGTCAGGAGCCCCGCCGCATGGACATCGCCGCACTCCGTCACGACACCCCCGGCTGCGCCAACCGCGTGCACCTCAACAACGCGGGCGCCGGGCTGCTTTCCCGCCGCACGCTCGACGCGATGACCTCCCACCTGGAACTGGAGGCCCGCATCGGCGGATACGAGGCCGCTGGACAGCAACTGGAAGCCCTTGAGGCGACTTACGCCGGCATCGCCGAACTCGTGGGCGGGCGCGCCGACGAGGTGGCCCTGTTCGACAACTCCACCCACGCGTGGAACGCCGCCTTCTACGCCCTGGACTTCACGGCGGGCGACCGCATCCTGACCGGTCGCGCCGAATACGGCAGCAACGTCCTGGCCTATCTGCAGATCGCGCGGCGCACCGGAGCCGAGGTGGTCGTGGTCCCCAACGACGTCCACGGACAGCTGGACACCACCGCGCTCGCGAACCTCATCGACGAGCGCACGAAGCTGGTCGGCGTCAGCCATATCCCCACCGGCGGCGGCCTGGTCAACCCGGCGGCCGAGATCGGCCGGATCACCCGCCGCGCCGGAGTCCCGTTCCTGCTGGACGCCACCCAGTCCGTCGGTCAACTCCCCGTCGACGTCGAGGAGATCGGCTGCGACATGCTCACCGCCACCGGCCGCAAGTTCCTGCGCGGGCCGCGCGGCATCGGCTTCCTCTGGGTGCGCACCGAAGCGCTGGCGTACCTCGAACCGCATGTCGCCGAGACCGCCGCCGCCATCTGGGACGGCAAGCGCGGCTTCGCCTGGCGGGAGGGGGCGAAGCGCTTCGGGACCTGGGAGATGAGCTGCTCCAACGTCCTGGGTCTGGACGCCGCCGTGCGCCAGGCGCTCGAACTCGGTCTGGACGCGATCGGCGAGCGCGCGGTCAAGCTGGGCGCGCAGCTGCGCGAGCGCCTCGACGAGCTGCCTGGCGTCGGCACATACGACCTGGGGCGTGAGCGGTGCGCCATCGTCACCGCGAAGATCGAGGGCGTCGCCACCGAGGAGGTCGCGGCCACCCTCGCCCGGAACGGCGTCAACGTGACGACCACCGTGCCCGAGCAGACCCAGTTCGACACGGAGGACCGGGGCGTGCACCCGCTCGTGCGGCTCTCCCCGCACTACTACAACACTGAGGAAGAGATCGACCGGGCGGTCGAGGTCATCGCCGAGTCGGCGCGTACGTCTGCCCGTTCGGATGCCCCTACGGATGCCCCTACGGCTGCCCGTACGGCGACCGCCTGAGCCGTCCCGACGCGGCCCCGCCGGGTGCGCCTCGGCGGGGCTGGGCGGGGCCGGGCGGAACCAGGCCTACACCCTGTCGCTGTCCAGCATGATCGGGCCGCTCCTGGTCGGCTTCGTGGCCAACGAGCTGATCCGGCCGGTCCACCCGCGCTACCACGAGCCACCGGCCGCAGGCAGCGCAGGCCGATACCATCCCCGGCTCAACTCACCGTATGGCGCGATGGGTTGCGCGGTCGGTCGCTGCGGGCATCCTTGCCGGTATGAGCCTGGCTGCGATCACTGATGTGCCCGACATGCAGGACTACGCCTTCGACTGGGCGCTGGTGGACGTCGAGACCTCCGGCTTACGGCCGGGTGAGCACCGCGTGCTGTCGGTGGCGGTGGTGACCGTCGGGCCCATGGGCGAGCTGATCGAGGAATTCTCGACGCTGCTCGACCCCGGCTGTGACCCCGGTCCGGTGCACATCCACGGGCTCACGGCCGAGCGGCTGCGCGGCGCACCCACGTTCGCGCAGGTCGCCGACCGGATCGGGGCGATGCTCCAGGGGCGGGTGATGGTCGCCCACAACGCTCAGTTCGACTATGACTTCCTGGCACGGGAGTTCGCCCTCGCCGGGGTTCAGCTCCCCGTCTCGCGGCGGCTGTGCACACTGGCGCTGAACCGCCGAGTCGCGCCGCCGACGCCGGACCTGCGGCTGGGCACGCTGGCCGCGCACTACGGCGTCGCGCAGCAGCACGCCCACGACGCGCTGGACGACACCCGGGTGCTGGCCGGCATCCTGCGCGGCACGCTGAAGGCGGCGGCGCGGCTGGGGCTGTCGCTGCCGCTGGTGACCTGTCCGCCCCGACAGCAGCCGCGGATCGCCTCCCGCACGCCCAGGACGCCGTGCGCCTACCGCAACCCCGGCCGGCTGCCCGCCGGCGGACCGCTGGTGCAGGGCATGAAGATCGCCGTCACGGGCGGAACCGCCGTGGGACGCGGGGAGTTGACAGCGCGGGCCGCGGCCGCGGGGCTGAACATGACGTCCTCGGTCAGCCGGCACAGCAGCGTGCTGGTCAGCAACGACCGGAGTTCCGGCTCGGCGAAGGCGCGGCGGGCGGCGGCCGAGGGCGTCCCGGTCCTGGACGAGACCGCCTTTCTCCGGCTGCTCGACGATGTACGGCCGGGTGTGCCGCACGAAGAATCCGCCGGCGCGCCCGCTCCTGCCCCGGCGCCCGCTCCACGACAGCCGCGGGGAGCCACCAGCGCGCCCGCTCGCGCAGGTGTTGCGGGCGGGACGGGGAGCGGCGGACCGCTGGCGGGGCGGCGGGTGCTCGTGCTCGGCGGCACGCATCCGCAGGCCGCGGCGGCCCGCACGCGGGTCGTCGAGCTGGGCGGCGCCGCCGCGGTGAACCTCTCGGCCAACGTCACCGACGTGCTGCTGCTGCCCGGCGCCGACAGTGACCGGCGGCTGCCCCGGATCGTCGCCCTCGACGTGCCGTTGCGCGATACCGCATGGCTCAGCGTGCCCGCACCCGCGCTCTCATCCGTGCCCGCCGAGCCCGGTCCCCTCGGGCAGCTCGCCGACCGGCCGGCGGCTGCCCTCGTACTGCCCAGAGGCGCTGTCATCGATCTGCCGGTCACGGCGCGGGCGGCCCGTTGGACCATCGCGGTGTCCTGGGCGCAGCAGACGGACTGCGCGGTCGACGTCGTCGCGTTCACCGTCGACGAGGACGAACAGGTCTCCTGCGACGAGGACTTCGTCTTCCACCGAGCGCCCGAGAGCCCGGACGGCGCCGTGCGGCTCTCGACCGACGGGCCGGCCGAACAAGCGATCACGCTGGACCTCGCCGCGCTGCCCGCGGCCGTCCGTAAGGTCGCCATCGCCGCGGCGGTCGACGGCGCGGCGACCTTCGGTGACGTGGGCGCTGTGGAGATCACCGCGGCGCACGGCGACAACGCCCGAGTGCTCGCCCAAGCAGCCCTGGACGCCGCCACCACCGAGCGCACCCTGCTGCTCGCCGAGATCTACCGGCGCGGTCCCACCTGGCGCTTTCGCGCCGTCGGCCAGGGTTACGACCACGGTCTGGAGACCCTGGCGCGCGGCTACGGCGTGGACGTCGAGGACTGACCTCGCGTAGCACCCAGCGGACTGACCTCACGCGGACTGACCTCACGCGGGCCGACCGGTCTCACGTGGAACTCAGCGGATGCGTCGCCGTCGCGGAGCGCGGCGGCCAGGTCTGTGGATCGAGTATCCCCAGCACATACGCGCGCCCGACGAGCGCGAGCCGTGTCGGGGCCTCCAACAGCCCCCGGAGGCGGCTCAGATGGTAGTCGACCGTCTGCCGCGACAGCTTGAGCGAGGAGGCGATCTCGCCGTTGCTGCACCCGGCGGCCAGCAGCGCGAGGATGCGGACCTGGGCCGCGGTGAGCGGTGGATGGGGCCGGTGCGGGAGGCCCTGGTGGGTGAGGACGGCCCATACGCTCCTCGCCCGCCGGGAGTTCTGGCTGACGGAGGTGAGCAGCAGCCGGGCTCGCCACCGGTAGCCGCGCGCGTCGACGAAGGACGCGGAGGTCTGGATCCGGCGCCGGCGGCGGGCTATGAGGTCGTTCCATCTGCTGTGCAGCGCGTCGAGCCCCTCGGCGGGGGCCAGAAAGCCGTGTGCGGGGCGGCCGATGAGCGCTGAGACCGGGACGTGCAGCAGCTCGGCGGCGGCGGTGCTGATCTGCTGGATTCTGCCGCCCGGCGAGAGCAGCGCGCACGGCAGCCCGCTGTGGTCGCGCAGCGCCTGCAAGTCGGCCTCGGCGGCACGGCGCTGGCTGAGCGCGCGGGTGTGCTCCGTGATGTCCATGTAGATCCCGGCCACGCACGCCTGCGAGCCCTCCACGACCGGGAAGCGGTGGCCGACGGCCCGCCCGGTGCTGCCGTCGGGGCGGTGGAAGGTGAGGGTATGCCGCACCGGTTTCCCCGAGGAGAGGATCTCCCCGTCCAGCGTCCGGAACAGTTCGGCGTCGGCGGGGGTGTCGAAGTCCGTGACCCTTCTGCCGATGATGGCCTCCGGGGTGGTGCCGTAGAGCTGGGCGTAGGTGGGGTTGGCCCACAGGTAGCGGCCCTGTCCGTCACGGATGAAGGCCGCCGCGGGGGTGAAGTCGGCGAAGGGGTCGTGGCGTCGTTGTACGACGGCCGGCGCGCTGACGTCCATGGCGAGTCCGCGCACACCGGCCGGGCTGCCGTCGGGGAGCCGTTCCCGGTAGGAGGCCACTTCGAATAGCCGGCCGCCGAACGTCACTTGGCGGCGGCTGATTTCGCCGTCGTCACCGGACTGCGGGTATTTCGCGCGCAGGGTGTCCAGAAACTTTTGCGCCACACGGAAATCGTTGAATGCTCCACCGCCGCTGGCGACGATGCGCAGCTCCTCGTCCGCCTCCCACCAGGAGACGGGCATGCGCTCCAGCAGCGCGCTGAGGCTGGTCTCGTTCAACAGTCGCCTCTTCGCAATGGATACTCCGGACCGGGCCGCCGGAATGGCAAGGCCAAGAATTCCCCCGCTTGTTCTCGCGTACGCTCTTTTATCGGCCCTGGGTGAAGAAGGGCTGATTCTGCCGCACCTGTGCGCTGTCCGACAGCGCGCCTCCTGGACCCGGTCGCCCGCCGCACGGGCTGCGGGCTACCTCAAGTTCCGTACAGACTCAGGCATTTGCCTGAGAGGCCGCCCGTGGATGTGTGGGTACGCGGCACTGTCGCCTGTTTCGCTTGAGTCGCCCGGCTTGGGAACATTTCGTCTCCGGCCGGAGCCGCACTCTCCCCTGCCGAATTCAACTGACTGAGGAGTCGTCACCCGTGAGCAAGGTGCTGTTTGTCTACGCCAAGGGCGGACCGCCGCTGGAGTACGCACTGTCCCGGGTCGCCGCGAAAGCCGAAGTGCATCTGCTCGCGCTGAGCGCACTTCCGCCTTCGGTACGCGACGCCTGCACCCGGCTGTGCGCTTCGGTCGTGGTTCCCTCGGAGGCGCGGGCACGCGACCTCGTCGCACTCATCATGGACCGGGCCCGGAGCGTCGGCGCGGACGCGGTGATGACCGTGTCGGAGTACGCGGTGGTGGCCGTCGCCGACGCGTGCGAGAGGCTCGGCCTCGCCGGATCGGGCGGCAACTGCGTGCTGGCGCGCGACAAGCGGATGATGCGCCGGACCTGGAGCGAACACGGCGTCTCACAGCCCCGGTTCCACTCGGTGGCCTCGGAGGACGACCTGCGCGACGCCGCGCGGACCCTCTCCTTCCCGATGCTGCTGAAGGCGGCCTGGAGCGCGGGGTCCACAGCGCACCGGATCATCCGCTCGCCGAACGAGGTGGGCCCGGCATGGGACCGGGCGCGCGAGGTCATGGCCGAGTCGGCGGGCCTGGGGTACGCCGAACTCCATGTGGAGGGGGCGGGTGCGGACTTCCTCGTCGAGGAGATCGTGCACGGCGACGCCGAGGGCTGGTTCGCCGACGCGGGCTGGGGCGACTACGTCAGCGTCGAGGGCGTCGTCGCCGACGGCGTCTACCACCCGATCTGTCTGAGCGGGCGGATGCCGACGATCGAACCGTTCACCGAGCGCGCGAGCATCACCCCCGCGCCGCTGCCCGCCGCCGCGCAGGAGCGCGTCGTCGCGCTGTCCCGGGCCGCGGTCGACGCGCTGGGCCTGGAGAACTGCGGAACGCACACCGAGATCAAGCTCGGCTCCGACGGCCGGATGTGGGTCATCGAGACGGCCGCGCGCTTCGGCGGAGCGATGACCGTGCCGCAGATCGAGGACGTCTTCGCACTCGACCTCATCGGGCTGCTGGCCGACCAACTGCTGGGCCGGGACGTCTCCTGGCCCGCCGAGGTCCTCGGCGGGGAGCAGGCCCGGCACGCGGCCGGATCGCTGGTCGTGCTGGCCGTGGACGGTGACGGAGCGCCCTGGCCGGACCGGCGCGCCTGGGACTTCGACGCGGTGGACTGGCCGAGCCTGCTCAGTCCCGGCAGCCGGCTGTCCGAGGTGACCGAGCACTCGCTGCCGCGCGGCTCGACGGTGCCGGTCTACGACCCGGCGGCGGGCGCCAACACCATGGCGGCCCTGTGTCTGCTCTCGGCGGCCCGCCCGGTCACCGTGATCCGTGACTTCGAGGCCCTGACCGCGGCCTTCCCCGGCGTCCTGCCGGCCGCCGCGAAGGACGGGGGCGCCTGATGTCCGCGATCACCGAATCCGCCGCGGCGACGCCCCACTCGGCGGACGGCACGGTCGTCGGCGAGAACCTGTCGCTGCCGCTGTTCCGCACCCTGTCGGGCGTCCTCGCCGGACACCCTTACCTCAAGGTCGTCGTCGACCGCGCCGAGCACACCTGGCACCTGCTGGACACCGCGGTCCACCCCTTCCACGTCAACTATGTGGCCACCCGCGTCCTGGGCATGGACCTGGAGCAGTTGGACGCCCGGCTCGACGCCTTCAACGCCTCCGTCTACACCGACCCCGACCGACGGTTCCTGCTCGGCGTCCTGTCCCTGCACACGGACGAGGACCGCGACAGCCGCGAGCGGTCCTTCCTCGTGCTGGAGACGACGGAGGCCGACACCATGGACGCCGGCCTGCTGACGGAGTTCTACACCTTCGTCCGCGAGCGGGTCGACGGCCGGCTGCCGCTGCTGCTCAAGCCCGCCAACCACGGCCAGGAGCACGAACTGACCTCGGTCAGCGACGCGCGGCTGCCACGCATCCTCAGCCACGAACTGTTCGGCAACCGGCCGCGCACACCGCTGAACCCGGGGGAGGCCGTAGGACGGCTGCGGTACTTCCGCGACGCGCGGGAGTACCGGGCGGCCGCGCCACCGCTCGGCTGGTCCGACATCGTGGCGATGGACTGCCTGCCGGACGACGTGCCGCGCGTCGCCGGATTCATCAACTCCGCCCCGATCACCCCGCTCTCGCACACCAATGTGCTGGCGGCCGGCTGGGGCATACCCAACGCCATCGTGCGCGACCTGGACCGACTCGTCGAGACGGACCGGCTGGACGGCGCGTGGGTGCGCTACCGCGTCCGCGAGGACGACGTGAGCCTCGCACTGCTGGACAGCGCCCCCGCGCTGGAGGCCCCGACCTGGCACCAGCAGCGCATCCGGCTCCAGCCGCCGCTGCTGGAGGACGTCCCGGCGCTGGCCCTGCACCGGCTGCGGCACGCCGACCGCGACCGCTACGGCACCAAGGCCGCCAACCTCGGCGAACTCCACCACGTACTGGACAGCCGCACCGCCGACCTCACCGCGTTCTACGGCCGGGCCCGCCCGCCCCGCCGCGATCTGTACGGCTACCTCGCCGCCCGGCTGGACACGCCGCTGGGCGACGCCGCGACGCTGCGGCAGGAGGCGGCGGAGTTCGTGGCGTCGACCGTCGCGGCTCCGGACGGCGTCGCGCTGCCGTTCGCCCTGCAACACCGTTTCCTCACCTCCTCCCCGGCCATTCAGCAGGGCATCGGCAAGCTCAAGATGGCGCTGGAACTGGGCGCCGCCGACGCCTTGGACTCGCTCTGCCTGGACCTGCAGCACCTGGTCCGGCACACTCCGATGCCGGACGAGGTGACCCGCCGGATCAGCCAGGCCTTCCCCGCCCCGCTCGCCGCGGGCAGCCGGCTGGTCGTGCGCTCGTCCTCCAACGCCGAGGACCTGCCCGGCTTCTCCGCGGCCGGGGTCTACGACTCGATCACCACCGTCCGGGGCGTCGGGGAGCTGCTCGACGCGGTCCGCCAGGTGTGGGCCTCGCTGGTGTCCCCCCGCAGCGTCCGGCTGCGCCACCAGTCGGGCATCTCCCTCGACGACACCTACATGGGCGTGATCATTCAGGAGTACGTGCCGGCTGAGCTCGGCGGCGTCCTGGTCACCTGCAACCCGACCAAGCGGGAGGACTTCCGCAACGTCTACCTCAACTGCTCGCCCGGTTCGCCCGAGAAGGTCGTGGACGGGACCGTGCTCCCGTTGCAGTACCTCTACAACACCGTCGAGGGAGGCGGCCGCACCGTGGCCCTCGGCTCGGCGGGCGAGGACCTTCCGGCCGCGACCAGGACCCGGCTGGCCCACCTCGCACTCACCGGCCGGCTGTTGCAGTCGCACTTCGGCGCCGAGCCGGGAGACCCGCTCGACATCGAATGGCTGATGACCGAGCGGGGCGACTTCCGGCTGGTCCAGATCCGCCCGTACGCCCTGTGAGCGCACCCCTGCGTCTCGCGCGGCGGCTCGGAGCGTCCAAGCCGCCGGCCGGCCGGCCCCTGCCGCCGGCCGCGCGGCGGGTCATCCTGCTCAACAACGGCTTTCAGCTGCTCTTCAACCTGCTGTGGTGGATGCCGGTCTTCTACGCCTACCAGCGTGAGGCGGGGCTGTCCGACCCGGAGATCTTCGGCATCCAGAGCATCTACTACATCGCCTTCTGCCTGTTCGAGATCCCGACCGGCCTCATCGCCGACCGGATCGGAACCCGCAACTGCCTGCTGGCCGGCGCCCTGGTGATGACCGCGGCGAACCTGACTCCGGTGCTCTCCCCGACGTACGGGGGGTTCCTCGTCCACTTCCTGGCCATCGCCGCGGGCCGCTCTCTCACCTCGGGAGCGTCCAGCGCTTATCTCTACGACGCGCTGCACTCCCAGGGCGCGGGCGAGCACTACCTGAAGGCGGAAGGGACGGCGCGCGCTCTGGGCCTCGTGGCGAAGGTGGTCTGCTGGCCGCTGGTCGGCCCGCTGATGCAGCTCGCCCACCCCGCCCCCTACCTGCTCAGCGCACTCGGCGCGGCGGCCTCGCTGGCCTGCGCCGGGGCGCTGCCGCGCCTCGCACCCGCCGCTTCCGGCGGCGGGCAGGGCGGCGAGCGGGGGAAGGGGAGGAAGGGCAGGGGCGAGATCTGGCGGCACGCGGGCGCCGCCCTGCGCTGCGTACGCGGCTCGCCCTGGCTCACCCTGGTCATGGTGCAGGGCGTGGCCGTCTTCACCCTGGCGCGCATCTGCCAGGTGAACCTCTTCCAGCCGGTCCTGCTGGACCACGGCATTCCGGAGAGCTCGCACGGAGGCGTGCTGGCCGCGATGACCGTCGCCGAGGCCGTCGCGGCGGCCCGCCCGCAGTGGCTGGGGCGACGGCTGCGGCCTGTGCACCTGGTGTCCCTGCTCAGCGTCGCCATGGCCGTGACGCTCGCCGGGATCACCCTCGGCGGCCCGGCGGCCGTGATCGCCCTGCTGTGCGTGTTCGCCGCGATCACCGGCTTCGTCTATCCCATCCAGCGCAAGCTGGTGAACGACGCGATCCCCGCGCACGCGCCGCGCGCCACGCTGCTCTCCGTCGAGAGCATCGTGGACCGCGCCGTCTGCGCGGTGGCCGCGGTGGCCGCCGGCGCGTACCTCTCGGCAGGCCGGATGGACGCGCTGCTCCAGCAGAGCGCCGTGCTGACCGTCGTGGTGATGGCCGGCGTCCACGGAGCCGTACTGATGGCACGCGCCCGCGGCAAGCGGCGGGCGGGGACGGCGGAGGTCCTCGAGGCCGAACGGGAACGGCCCACCGGCTGACCGGCCGGGGGGCCGGCGTCCCGTACCGGCGTCCCGTACCGGCGTCCCGTACCGGCGTCCCGTACCGGCGTCCCGTACCGGCGTCCCGTACCGGCGGGCCGTCCCGCCGGAGCGCACCATCGGGGGAGCGGCCCGAACCGACCCGGAGGTGACTGATGCGGAGCATCGATGTGCTGACCGACTCGTTCGAACGTGTCCGTGACGCGGTGCACGGCGCGGTGGAGGGGCTGTCGCCGGACGACCTGTCCGCGCGCGCCGAGGGCGAGGCGAACTCCGTCGCCTGGCTGGTCTGGCACCTCACGCGGGTGCAGGACGACCATGTGAGCGAGGTGGCCGGACAGGAGCAGGCGTGGCTCACCGACGGGTGGGCCGACCGGTTCGGGCTGCCCTTCGACCCGGCGGACACCGGATACGGGCACACGAGCGACGAAGTGGCCGCTGTGCGGGTCGAGTCGGGCGACGAGTTGCTGGGGTATTACGACGCGGTGCACGCGCGAACCCTCGCCTTCGTGGCCGGGATCGAGGACGGCGACCTCGACAAGGTCGTGGACAAGGCATGGGACCCGCCCGTGACGCTCGGCGTGCGGCTGGTGAGCGTCATCGCCGACGATCTCCAGCACGCCGGGCAGGCCGCGTTCGTACGGGGCGTCGCGCTGCGGAGGGACACAGGCTGAGCGGGCCTCGGAGCGGCGCCTGCGCGATCCGAGGGGGCCTCCTCTCGGGGGTCTGCGCCGGCCGGTCGGCAGCGGCAGCGGTAACGGTGGTGGCACCGGCGGTGGTGCCACCGGTCGCGGGATCGGCGGCCGGGGCGCGCCCGGCGATGATCGACTGGTGGCGCCCGGAAGGCGGGCTTACGGTTGACCGCAGTGATCGATCCCGGTCACAACAGCAGCCGTCCGGCGCGTGAGCCCCATCGTGAGGCCCCCATGACGAGCCCCCTGTCGACACCATCGGAGTCTGCCCAAGCCCCGGAGCGGGGCGGCGGCAGCGGTATCGCACTCCTCGTCATCGCCTCGTGCCAGCTGATGGTGGTCCTCGACATCACCATCGTGAACATTGCGCTTCCGCACATCCAGAGCTCGCTCGGCTTCTCGACCGAGAACCTGTCCTGGGTGGTCAACGCGTACACGCTCACCTTCGGCGGCCTGCTGCTGCTCGGCGGCCGGCTCGGCGACCTGCTGGGCCGCCGGCGGGTGTTCATCTTCGGCGTGCTGCTCTTCGTACTGGCCTCACTGCTCGGCGGTCTGGCCCAGGAGTCCTGGCAACTGCTCGCCGCGCGCTCCCTGCAGGGCGTCGGCGGCGCCATCGCGTCGCCCACCTCGCTGGCCCTGATCACCACGACGTTCCGCGAAGGCCCGGATCGGAACCGGGCGTTCGGGGTGTTCGCCGCTGTCTCGGCCGGCGGCGGAGCGATCGGCCTGCTCGCGGGCGGGATACTCGTGGAGTGGCTCGACTGGCGCTGGATCTTCTACGTCAACGTCCCGATCGGCCTGCTGATCGCGCTCGCCGCGCCCCGCCACATCCGCGAGTCCGAGCGCCGCTCCGGCCATTTCGACATCGCGGGGGCGCTCGTCTCCACCGTGGGCATGGTCATGCTCGTCTACGGCTTCATCCGGGCCGCGGAGGACGGCTGGAGCGATCCGCTGACGCTCGGGGCCTTCGGCGCGGCCGTCGTGCTGCTCGCCGCGTTCATCGCCATCGAACGGCAGTCGAGACAGCCCATCACCCCACTCAGGATGTTCCGCGACCGCAACCGGGCGGGCACCTACGCAATGATGCTGAGTCTCGCCGCCGCGATCTTCGGGATGTTCTTCTTCCTGACGCTGTTCGTGCAGAACATCCTCGGCTTCAGCCCCTTGCAGGCCGGACTGGCCTTCCTGCCGGTAAGCGTGGTCATCGCGGTGGGCGCGGGGCTCGCCTCCCAACTGCTGCCCAGATTCGGGCCCAAGCCGTTCATGGTGCTCGGCGCGATCCTGGCGGCGAGCGGCCTGTCCTGGCTGACCCTGACCGACATCCACAGCTCGTACCTCGGAAGCATCCTCGGACCGCTACTGGTGTTCGGCACCGGTATGGGTATGCAGTTCGTTTCCCTGACGCTGATGGCGGTCTCGGGTGTGGAACCCCGGGATTCCGGGGCGGCCTCCGGGATTCTGAACGCCACCCAGCAGGTGGGCGGTTCGCTCGGACTGTCCATCCTGGTCACGGTCTTCGGCACGGCCAGCCGCAACGAGGCCACCGACCAGGCCCCGAAGTTCCTGTCTCAGGCGACACCCGGCGAGCGGCTCCAGTTCCGGCGGACCGGCCAACTGCCCTCGCCCTGGGGCGACGAGGTGCTGACCGCCGGAGTCACCAGCGGGTTCATCGTCGCGGCCGCCTTCGCGATCGTCGCGGCGCTGGTCGCCCTGCTGGTCATCCAGGTGCGCGCCTCCGACCTCGAACGCCTCAAGGGCGGACCGGCCCTCGTGGTTCCGCCCGGTGAGGGCGACGCGCCCGCCGAAGGCGGAGCGGCCGGCGTGAGCGGAGCGGCTCCCGAGGACCGGCCGCCGGGCTGAAGTGGCCGTCGCTAGTCCCGTCCTCCGCACGTAGCTGAATCGAATGAACTGATGATCTGGCCGGTACTTCGGTGGGGTGGGGTCGTTGGGTAGGGCGTGCCGATATCTCGTTCGCGTCGTTCCCGGGTCCAGCGTCCCCGCATGGCGGTGGAGTTGACTCCCGTGGTAGAGAGGCGTCTGGGCGCTCTGCCTGCCTCTGCCGAGTTTCTGCGCCGGCTGGACGTGGCCGGGATCATCGACGAGTTGTGCCCGGTTCGGGACGTGGCTCATCTGACGCACGGGCAGGTCATCGAGGTCCTGGTCGCCAACCGGCTGTCCTCGCCCACCTCGATGGTCCGGGTGGAGGACTGGGCGCGGAAGTGGGCCGTCGAGGAGGTCTTCGGCGCGGACCCGGAATCGTTGAACGACGACCGGCTCGCCCGCGCGCTGGACGCGATCGCGCCGCACCTGGAGGAGATCACCGGCTCGGTTGGTGCCCAGGCCATCGCAGAGTTCGGCATCAACGTCGCCCAGATCCACTGGGACATGACCAGCATCTCGCTGTTCGGCGCCTACGAGGACCAGGAAGAGGGGTTCCCGCAGGTCAAGTACGCTCACCCCAAGGACCGGAGGGTCGACCTGAAGCAGATCCAGGCCGGGCTGGCCGTCAGCCGTGACGGCGGCATCCCCGTGTTCCACCGGGTCTACGACGGCGGCGCGGGCGAGGTCGCCCAGGTCGTCGGCGGCATGAAGGCCCTGCGGAAGATCGCCGAGCGCAAGGACTTCCTGCTCGTCGCGGACTCCAAACTCGTGTCCTACCCCAACATCACCGCACTGCTGGACGCAAAGGTCGACTTCGTGGCCCCCCTCCCAGCCGCCCAGGTCAAAGCAGAGCTCTACGCCGCCCTGGACGTGGAGTGCGCCCAGCTGGTCGACTACGTCAACGACCGCGACCGCGAGCGGAACACGCCCGCCGACCAGCGCGAGTCCTACCGGGTCCTGGAGGACTTTCATGTCATGGCCGGGCCGCGCAAGCGCGACCCGCAACACCGCCTGCGCAGGATCCTGGTCCACTCCACCGGCAACGCCCAAGGACAGCAGGCCGCCCGCACCAAGCGCCTGACCAGGGCAGCGGAAGACCTGGACAAACTGCAACGCTCCGCCGGAGGCCGCTACTACAACACCGCGGCGAAGGTCGAGGCCCGGATCGGTGTGATCGCCAGGACCCGGCGCGTCGCGACCTGCCTGCGCACCACCGTCACCACCGACCCCACCGGGCACCCGTCCCTCACTTGGCACTTCGTCCAAGACATCCTGGACGCCGAGACCGCCGCCGACGGCTGGTACGCCCGGCTCACCCGGCTCACCCCGGAGCAGGCCGACGCGGCCGAAGTCCTCCGGCGCTACAAAGGCCAAGGAGTGGTCGAGCGCCGCTACAGCGAGTTCAAGGGCCCCCTGGCCGTCGCACCGATCTTCCTGGAACACAACCGACGCATCGCGGCCTTGATCACCGTCATCTGCCTGGCCCTGCTGGTGTTCTGCCTGATCGAACGCCAAGTACGCCAGGCCCTGGGCCCCGAGCAGACCATGAGCGGCCTCTACCCCGACAACCGCAAGGTCCGTCCCACCGGACGCATGATCCTTTACCACCTCGATAGCCTCATGCTCCGCCCCGGCAACGCCACCAGCCCACCCACCATCCTGATCAACCAAAGAGTCCAAGCACACCTGCTAGAACTCCTCGGCATCGACGAAACAAGACCCCGCTGGCTGGAGACCTAAACCCCCACGTGCGAAGTCTGGGGCTAGTCGCGCTGGGTCATCGGCTGGACTTCGACGGCGGCCGACTCGTCGGCCGGAGGGCCGAGCGGACCGCCGGCCTGAGCGCCCCGCGGGACGGAATCCGTCCGCCCGGCCTGCCGCTGGGTGAGCCGGTGCGCCGACTCCGAGAGCCCGAGCGCGAGAAGTGCGAGCGCCGCGGCGATGAAGCTGATCCTGTTCGCCCCGACCCAGGTGATCCCGATCCCGCCGATGACCCCGGACAGGGCGATGGCGAGATACAGGATCGACGCGTGGAGCGAGATCAGGACCGAGGCCGACTTCGGGTCCAGGGTGATCAGGCGGTGCTGCTGCGGGGTGCTCATGCTGAAGGCCACGACGCCGAATACGACGATGAACGCGACGGAGGCTCCGAACGACCCCGTCGTGAGCGGCAGCACCACCAGCGCGGCCGTCACCCACACCGGCGCGACGCGCATCACCCGACGGCCACCGATCCGGTCGGCCAGCACCCCCGCGCCGTAATTGCCGAGGGTGGCGATCACACCGAGGGTGAACATGAGAACGGCCAGCCGTTGGCCGCTGCCGTCGGTGGCGGGGGCGAAGACCTCCGCCATGTAGGTGTAGAGGATGTAGACGGAGGTGAAAGTGACCATGGTGGTGGCCAGGGTGGCCAGCACTCGGCGGTCGCCGAGCGGCGCGATCTGCCGGCGCAGCCCCTCCCGCGCCGGCACGGACACCTGGCGCGGCACCAGGGCCAGCGACCCGAGCATGCCGACGACGGCCAGCCCGGCGACGAACCTGCGCGTCAGCTGCCGGTTTCTGGGGCGGGCGCGCCGGGTTGGATCTGTTCGGTCGCCCAGCGCGCCCATTCCCCGTACATGGCGCTGAAGCGCAGCCCGAATTCCAGGGCGAGGCGGCCGTTGACCGAGAGCGGGTCGTCGTCCCAGTCGATCGACGCTTCGAGACCCTTGAGGGTGGCGAGCTGCTGGGCGGCGCGGGCCTCTTCGCGGGCGAGGTAGGCGGCCGCTTCGACGGGGGTGAGGACGCCGAGGAAGAAGACTCTCAGCACTGCGTCGCTGCGCCGGTTCCGGGCGGGCTCGACCTCGGTCAGCCAGTGTCGGAGCTCGGTCAGGCCCTGGTCGGTGAGGGCGTACTCCTTGCGGCCGCGGGGCCCCTCGGCCGACACCTCCACGAGCCCGGAACCGGCGAGCCGGGCCAGCTCGCCGTAGACCTGGCTCTGGTTGGCGGGCCAGACGTTGGCGAGAGAGGTCTCGAACAGTTTCATCAGGTCGTAGCCGCTGGCCGGTTTGTCGGCCAGCAGGCCCAGCATGGCGTGACGAAGGCTCATGACCGCCACTTTACCCTCCACTCTTGACATGTCAAAGTTAGACCCTCTATATTCGACATGTCGAAGTTGGTATGTGGGAGCTGAAAGGCCGAGGGGATCTCATGAACTACCTGCGTGGCTTCATCCCGTGGATCGCGTTCGCGGTTGTCTCGTCGGCGGGCTGGCAGTGGGGCGCGGTCACGGCCCTCGTGCTAGGCGGCTGGCTGCTGGTCCAGGACCACAGGGCCGGTGCGGCGGCCGACTCCCAGATCCTTGAGCGCAGCACGGTGGTGTTCTTCGCGGCGCTCACCGTCCTGGCCTTCGCCCGTCCGCACAGCGGTCTGGAGCATTTCGACGGTGCGATGGCCCTGGGCTGGCTGGCGCTCACCGCCTGGGCGACGCTGGCCGTCGGCCGCCCGTTCACCACCGGAATCGCCCGCCGTCAGGCCCCCGAGGAAGTATGGAAGAGCCCGGTCTTCCTGCGGATCAATGTAGTGATCACCGCCGTCTGGGCTGCGGCCTTCACCCTCACCGCCTTCGCGCTGACCGCCATCGACGCCGCTGACCTGGGAAGCCTCGCGTCCATACCCGTACAGGTCGCCGGTTTCGTGTTCCCGGCCCTGTTCACCGCGCGCTACCCGGACCGCGTCCGGGCCCGCCAGGCTCAGCGCGGCGCGCAGGAGGCGTAGGGCCGCGAGGCGGTCCAGCGGCTCGCGGCCGGGGCGGGTTCCGTGCGGGGACCGGCCCCCGCCGCTCGGCGTCGTTGGGATCGGGCAGCCGGTCAGGTGAGATGTCCGGTGCCTGCGGGCGTGGCGTCGGTGGAGGCACTTCGCCCGCCGTGACACCCTCACAGAGCAGTTCGAGGGGCTCGACTCGATGCGGGGGCGGCATAGGAGTAAGTTTTGCGCGAACGGTTTGTGCTGGCCGAACGCCTCCTTGCAGATGGTCACGGCCGCGCGGGCGTCCTGCCGCCCAGTCTCGTGATGGCGAAGGCGCACCACCGCGAAACCCCGGCGTCGAAGACCGCGACGGCAACAACACCACGACGAAGAAGTTTCGACCCACACCAGGAGCCCATCTCCATGCAGCCGCCCAACCAGAAGACCAGCTCCACCCCGGCCGCAGAGCCGGTCCCCGCACAGGGGAAGCCGGACTACCGGAACGTCTTCGTGCAGCCCGTCTACCCCGACGGACAGCCTTATGAGAACGAGGAAGCAGAGAACGCGGAACTCCCGACCTTCCGCTAGCCCGCCCCGGGGTCGCCCCGCCGACAGCCGGAAAGCACCGCTGCGGACATGCGGCGGTCCCGGGTCTGCGCGGCGGCCCAGGTGCCAAGTGCGCCGAGGGCCCCGCGCGTCGACCACGGACCGGGCGGGCCCCGGGCCATCGGCCGCCGCGCTCGTTCGGTCAACCGCCCCAGGAATAGCGTGTGTTTCCCCTGCCGGAGTGTCAGGCCGGGGAATCAGGTGGCCCGCGCGCCCCTCGCGAGCGTCGCGTTTCCCCCGCGAACTCCGCCCCTCGGCACGCCCGTTCAAGCGTGTTGACTGCATGGCGGCCTTCGCAGTGAGTGGTGAAGGTGCCGCGCCTCCGGCTGTCGAGAGGCGGTACGGGACGGCCGCCGTTGATGACGTGGGAAGTCTGTTCCCGGTCTTGATGGATCCAAGGCGCCCGACGTCCTGGCTGCTCCGCCCGAGCGGCCCCCCGCCGCCAGCAGGGTCTGCGGCAGGGACACATCCGGCGCGGATCCTGCGTCTGGACGGCCTGCGTCCGGACAGTCCGCGTCGCGCCGCCCGCAGCCTCGCCGGCCAGGCCGGCGCTTCGTAGCTCCATAGCCGCGCGGCCCCGATCTGGGCGTCATGTCCGTGCCCACCCGCCGCGCCGCTGCGCCACCTCCTGCCGGCAACCCCGCCGTCCGCCAGGCCATCGCCCTGGTCTCCGCTATATATCGGATCACGATGTATCATCGATGCCATGGCTTCACGACCTCTCACCGAAGCAGGATTCTTCGTACTCCTGGCGTTGCTGGACGAACCCCGCCACGGCTACGGCATAAAGCAGGAGGCGGCCGAACTCTCCGGTCAGCGCCTCGACCTGCGGGTGGGCACCCTGTACGGGGTCCTGGACCGGCTCAGCGCCGAGGGGCTCGTCGACCACGACCGCGACGAGGTGCACCAGGGCAGGCTGCGCCGCTACTACCGCCTGACGCGGGACGGCGAGCAGGCGCTCGAAGCCGAGAGCGCCCGGATGGCCGCCAACGTACGGGCCGCGGAGCAGCGGCTGACCGGCCGCTGGCCCGCGGACGAGAGCGCCCCCGCCAAACCCGTCCGACCCGCCGCACCCGTCACACCCAGCGCACCTCGCCGGGCGCGTCCGGCCGGAGCAGGAGGAGCCGCATGAGCCCGACGACGACGCTGCTGGAGGACCGGTTCCGATTCGTTCTCCGTGTGCTGCCCGACTACTACCGGCAGGAGCGCGAGGAGGAGATGGTCGACACCTTCCTCTCCGATCGCGAACCGATCGACGAGGAGGCGTCCTTCGGCCGCCCCGGCGTCCGGGAGGTGGCCGGGGTGCTCGCGCTGGCCGTCCGCAGCCGGCTGGCGGCCCCAGGGGCTCCCGGCCGCTACGCCGCCTACGGCCGCACCGCGCGGCTGGCGACGCTGCTCGGTGTCGTCGCCCTGGCGTCGGTGGTCCTGTTCAACGTCCTGTCGGACGTGGCCGTACTGCTGGCGGGCTCGGCGGCGGACCGGCGGATCGTGCTCGACATGATGACCGAGCGCGCCGCCGGCTCCGGCTTCTCGCTGTGGGCCGTCGCCCTGTACGTGCTGCCGCTGGGCTGGATTGGCGCGTGCTTGGCTCTGCCGGCCGGTCGGTGGCGCACGGCCGCGGCCTTCTCGGCGGTGGCCACCGCGCCCGTCCTGGTCGAGCTGGCCAGGCAGGCGGCGGACGGCTTCATGCCGACCGGCGCGCCGCTGGTGTCCACCGGCTTCCAGTGCCTGGTGGCGCTGACGACGGTCGGTGCGTTCCACTCGGGCGCACCCGGAGCCGAACTCTCCAAGCGTGTCGACGAGTGGCTGCCGCCCGCGTGCTTCGCCGTGGTCCTGGCCTCGCTTCTCGCGGGGCGTCCGGTTCTGGCCTTCGAAGACTGGGCGTACGGGTGGGCCTTCCTCGTCGCCGGAACACTCTGGCTCGTCCTCAGGGCACGGTCACTCAAGCGTGCGTCGGCCCTGCGTGCGTCAGGCCCCCGCACGCCGGCCGAGCGGACCGGAGCCGAGGACCGGCTCTCGGACCCCGCTCTGCCCGCGGCACTGGCCGCAGTGGGACTGCCGATTCTCGCGGCCAGGACCTGCACCGTGGAATTCCTCGCGCACGCTTCCGGCATGCCCGCCGTGGCGTTCCCGGTGCACGCCGGGCAGGTGATCGCCATCGCCGCCCTGGAAGCGGTCCTGCTCGTCCACGCGGTACGCGCCCTGCGCCGTGAACCCCGCACCCGGCCGATGAGCGCAACGCGTGAAGGTACGGCCATCCCCGGCCGGTAGTGCGGTGGCCCCGTGGCGCCGCAATCCCGTAGCCGGACGGACAGGCCGCTCGCGCCGGGAAGGCCGTTCGTGCGTCGACGGGGCCTGCGTTCTCGCTCCACCACCGACTGGTGCAGCGGGGGCGTCCGGGGCAGGCTGTCCGCATGGGACTGAAGCTGTATCAAATCGCTGTCGACGCCCACGACCTGCCCGCACAGGCCAGATTCTGGTGCCGTGCCCTGGACTGGCGCATCCTCTTCGAGGACCCCGAGGAGGTCGTGATCGGGGCGGACCCGCTCGCGTATCCCGGCCTTGTGTTCGTGCCCGTGGCGGAGGGGAAGACGGTCAAGAACCGGCTACACCTCGACTTCAGCCCGGACGACCAGGCGGCCGAGGTCGAGCGGCTGCTGGCGCTCGGGGCGCGGCGGGCGGACGTCGGGCAGAGGCCGGATGTGACCTGGACGGTTCTTTCCGACCCGAACGCGCCGTACTAGCAGTTCTAGAGAGTAGCCCCAGGTCAGCAGGTATGGAAGAGCCCCGTCCACGCGCCACGGGGGCAGCGCACGGACGGGGCCGCTGGTCCAGCGGTTCAGACCGTCCAGGACTCCGAGGGATCATCGAGCCATGCGGCGAGTCCTTCCGGGGTGACCGTGAGCCCGAACCGCTGATACGGGGGGCTGTCCCGCTCCAGCCACCACCGGTAGGCGCTCTCTGCCTCGTCCCACAAGTGGCGTGGCCCTCCTTGCCACACGTGCCCGCCGTTCCGCCCGTCCACGAACATCACGCACGCCCATGACCGGTCTTTGAGGCCGTAGAGCCACACCGACCGCACACCGTCGCTCTTGGCTGTCATCACTTGCACGCAGTCCCGGACGCGGAGCCCCAGCACGAATTCCAGCGGATCGAACGATCCTCGGCACCATTGTGACTCTGTGACCGTCGTGTCCGACTCCAGGCCCGACCGGATGCCGTCCTCTCCGACGTATTCGGCGTGCGTCACCGGGGGCAGCCGCTGCGCCCGGATTTTCATGAACTCGACCGGTCCCGTAAAGGCACCCACTGCTGCCTCGCCGTCCGCAGCGACGACCAGCCGGGCGACAGCATCTTGGTTGCTGAAGTGGGTACCCCACGGGCTCACGATGACCGCACCGGGGCGGGCTTGTTCGATCCAGGCATGGGGAATTCGACGAAGTCCGCATGTGACCATGATCCGGTCGTATGGGGCTCCGGGAGGATGCCCGTTGAAGCCATCCCCGGTAATGACCGTGGGAGCGGCTCCAAGCCGTGTCAGCGCGGTGCGCGCGTGGTTGGCGACGTTGGGGTCTACCTCGATTGAGGTCACGTTCACGTCTCCGAGCCGGTGTGCGAGAAGCGCTGTTGTCCACCCTGTTCCTGTGCCGATGTCCAAGACCCGGTTACCAGGTTGAACGTCCAAGTCCCGGAGCATGGAGAACACCACGGACGGCATGGATGCCGAACTTGTGGACAGCGTGCCCGGTTTGGCTCCCTGGTGCTTTCCGTCGTCCCATTGCGTGACGATGGGGACATCGGCGTCCGCGTACCTCTGCCAAACCTTCGGGTCCGTGGACTGGTCCACGGCTACCGTCTGCCGGGTATCCATGTCGTACGCCCACATGAGGTCTGGCAGGAATGCCGATCGGGGAACCGCCGCGAATGTGGGGGCCCAGTCAGGCACGAGAGCACCCGATTTAACGAGCCTGGAACCAAGTTCACTGAGAGCGTCCCACCCCTCATTCTCGCTCACAGGTAGAACACCTCACCGGGCGGAATCAGTGATCCGGGTCCGCCGTCTGGGTGCGGCTTCTGCGGGTACGGTTCGGGCTCCTTTGGTTGAGGCCACGGCTCGCCCGGCGTGGTGCTCACTGTTGTGGTCATGTACTCACTCCCTTGTGTTGTGGAGGCTTAGCCCCGTCCCTGCCGGGATTCCGAATCGAGTACGGGGGAGCCCCGAATTCGGTACGTCCGGCAGGGACGGGAGTCATGAGGCGGAGAGGCAGCGGGGGCAGTTCACGGCGCGAGTCCATACGGTCTTCTCGTCGCTGGCTTTTCCAGCGCCGCATACCGACTTCAACTCATCTGTGCGCCGTGAGTCCTGTAGCGGGCCGGTGAGCTTGTGCACGGTCATCACGTCTTCCCCGACCGTGCCTGCTGCCCAATCCGTCGTCTCGTCGGGTCGCGTCTTCGTGGTCATGACTTGCCCTTCTGCCGTTGCTTGTGCAGCCTGCCGACCGCTACTAGTTGCCGCTGCTCCCACTCACTTGCCGGGCGGAGTCTCCGGTAATGGACGTGCCAACTAAGGCCAGTTGGACGGCTCATTTCGATGAATGGCGCGTCCACCTCCCGCACCGTGCCCGGCATTTCGTAGTCGCGATCGAAGATGACTGCGCCAACGGGGATTTCTTCCGGCGTGGCAAAGGCAGGCTTGAACCGGACGCTACGCGGGGGCTTTGCAACCGGGTGCTGAGCGCTCATGATCGGTCGGCCCTCCGGTGAGGGTGGTTCGCGATCTCTTCGTTGCACTGCCGGAGCGTGACGGGGCTTCCCATGGTTCGGGCCGTCTCGCGCTGCCTGGCAAGGGCCCCGCACACATCGCAGCCGTCCACGGGCACGGGCTCAAGGGCGGGGCTGTGAAGCGCCGGTACGGTTGTCTCAGCCATGGTCGCTGTGCCCCTTCGTGGTGGTCGCGTTGCCAACCTGAGCACAACGTTCCGCCGTGGTGGGTAGCCTCACCAGTAGGGCGGCTGGACACGCCCAACTGTCCAACCAATCAAGGGGGGTTCGTACATATGACCGCTGAAACAGTTGGCGCAGACCCGACCGACCCCACGTCGTCAGCACTCGCCCACTTCGGGGCAGAGGTCCGGTTGGAACGCGAAGCGTTAGGGCTCTCCCGTGCAGACTTCGGCAAAGAGGCCACGTGTGGGTACGACCTGGTGGCCAAGATCGAGAAGGGGCAGCGGGTACCACCACGAGAGTTCGCGGAAGCCTGTGATCGGGTGTTCCCGCACGCGAACGGCCGGTTCCTGCGCCTGTGGCCCCTCGCCCTGAAGTTCGCGTATCCCGCGTGGTTCCGGGGCTACGTCGAGCTTGAAGAGAAGGCGACGCACATTCGTCTGTTCCACCCTCTGCTAGTTCCGGGCCTTGTCCAGACCGAGGAGTACGCACGGGAGGTTCTGCGGGCTGGACGGCCAGAGAACCTAGACGACGCCGTGACGATCCGCATGGAACGACAACGTGTACTCGTCAAGGATGATCCGCCCCGCCTATGGCTGGTGTTGAGCGAGTACGTACTACGCCGTACCTCTGTGGGGGACGCTGCCGTCATGCGTGGCCAGCTTCAGCGGCTCAGGGACCTTGCCGAGACCCCGCGTCACATCCTCCAGATCCTTCCGGAGGAGGCTGGACCGGTCCACGGTGGCAGCAACCCCTTCGGTGTGCTGTCCTTCAGAGAAGGAGCCGACGTGGTGCACGTGGACGGCTTCCCAACCGGGTACATCGTTGCCGACACAGCCCCCGTCTCAGAGGCCCAGAATGCCTATGATCTTCTCAAGGCAACGGCCCTGCCGCCGGACAAGTCGGCAGCCCTGATTGACGAGATCATGAAGGACGTACACGCATGACAAGCGCTCAGCAGTACCCCACCGATGCATGGCGGAAGTCGAGTTACAGCGGATCGAATCAGGGGGAGTGCCTTGAGGTCGCGGACGGCTACGCCGACGTTCCCGTACGGGACTCCAAGGACCCCCACGGGCCCGCCCTCGTGTTCGACTCTGCCGCATGGTCGGCGTTCATCCAGGACGTCAAGGGCGGGCAGTTCCCCGCCTGAACGCCTCGACCCCAACGGCCCCGTCACTCCCCGGAGCGGCGGGGCTTCGCCGTACCAGCGATCACGTATCGTGACCAAGATGGCCCCCATGTTCGCGGCGGCCTTCTCGTTGGCTTCACGCTGCCGGGCGGGGGAAGTGGTTTCGTCGGTGGTGACGCTGAGACGGATGGCGGATACGGCGCGGGGCTGATCAGAGTTCGTGTTCACCCTCGCGCTAGAGCGGGAGGGTTTCCCCTGCGTGACCTGCGAAGTTGTCGCCATGCCCGAGACCTCCAGAACGGTGTCTTAGACACGTCCGGAGACCCCGAGGGCAATGAGTTCTGCGTGCTGAGCCCGAAGGTTTCCCTCACGGAGTGACGCCCCGAGCTCCACCGCCACGCCGTTGCTCAGTCCTGGGGAGCCGTCCCGGGCGCGGCGAGCTGGTGCAGGAAGTGCGCGCAGGCCGCCGACTCGTCGGAGAAGGCGGCGACCACCTGCCAGACACCGCGTTCGAAGACGCCGGTCTGCCAGCTGTCGTCCACACGGCGCAGGAACACGAAGTCGGGTGCGATCGGGTCGGGCTCGTGCACGTCCTCGATCCATACGTAGCCCTGCGGCACGCCGGCGTGCCGCAGGGCCGACAGCAGGTCCTGACGGTGCACGGTTCAGCGCACTCCGGTCGCGGCGAGCTGTCCGGTCGCGGCGGACCGGTCGTCGTCGGGCTTGAGGTAGTTGTGCGCCAGCAGCCACTTCACGTTGAGCGCCTGCCCCTCGCCCGGGTCGAGGAACTTCGCGTCGAGCAGGACCTGCTTACCGCCGCCGGGCTGTTCGAACCACGCGGCGATGCGGCCCTTCCAGACGCTGAAAGGCCTGGTCACCTCGTACGCGTGGTAGTTGCACGGAAAGGCGGCCTCGCGCGTGGACAGGCTCTGCGGCGGCAGGGCGCGCCGGGCGTACCGGTCACCCGCCGGAGCGAGGAAGGAGCCGTACTCGGAGCCGAAGCGGTCCAGATCCTGCCCGACCCGCAGCTTGGCACGGCGCTTGTCGACCTCGCCGTTGGGCTTGACGAGGAATCCGTCGTTCGGCGGGTACTTCCAGCTGCCCTTCGCCTCGTCCCAGTACTTGGCCAGGAACGCGGGAGGCGTCAGTGCCCCGGTGCGCCGGTAGTGGGCCAGCAGCGGCCCCACGGGCTTCTCCCAGCGCGGGGGCAGCGACTCGGGACCGAGCCGCTCGTCGCCCTGGTACTTGCCGGAGCACGCTGTCCGGTCCTGCCCCGCGTCGGACGCGCGCACGGTGGCGGCGGCGGCCTCGTCCGGAGGAGCTGCTTGCGCCGTCCCGGCCAGCAGCGATCCGGCGAGCACCGCCCCGGACATCGCCATCGCCGCGCGCAGCCGCTTGAAGGTCTTCACAGTCGCCGTCGCCCCTTGAGGTCACTTGAGATCATGAGTGAACTGCTCAGCTATACCCTCCCGTCGGGAGCGTGGGGATGTATTCGGCGAGTTTCGGCTGAATGGCGTCCTTCGCCGGGCGCTCGGCGCCCCGGACACTCGGCACGACGTACGCCGCTCGGCGACCGCTCGGCGGCGCGGTGATCCCGACCGGCGCGCCCCCTTCCGCGCCCGGACCTGCGCGTGACGAAGGCGCGCAGCCCTTGGTGCGAGTGGCTGCGGGTGGGGCGGGAGCGGCGTCCGGCGCGGCTCGCGGCTGCTCTGTCCGCTGTCGCCGCTGTGAAGCCCCTGGCCGGATTCGGTCCGGGCTCCGCCCTGGCCCCGGACCGAATCCGGCCAGCGGCCGGCTGGGCCCGCGGCCGAACCGCTCGCGAAGCGCCCCGCCCCGCCGCCCCCGACGTGCGCGTTAGCCCCTCCGGCCGACCCCGCTGTCGGGATCACGCCCGCCGTCCCAAGGTGATCAGAGGCGGCCGGAGAGGCACCGGACGACTCGTGAGCCGAAGGAGACGGATGTGGGACTCGCCGGAGGGATGAGACTGGCCGCGGGCGCGCTGGCCCTGGGCGCGCTGGCGGCCTGCACGGCGCAGGGGACGACCCGGATGCACAGCGCCGCACCGAACGCGGCGACGAGCAACGGGGGCGCCCGGATGAAGACAGAGGCCGGCCGGAGCCCGTTCACGCTCGTCGCGACCGGCGACATCCTCGCCCACGCTTCGATCATCCGGCAGGCCAAGGCGGACGCGGGCGGCTCCGGGTACGAGTTCCGCAAGATGCTGGCGGGCGCCAAGCCCATGGCCACCAAGGCCGACCTCGCCATCTGCCACATGGAGACCGTCTACGGAGCGGACGGCGGCCCCTTCACCGGCTACCCGAACTTCAAGACCCCGCCGCAGGTCGCGGGGGCGATCAAGGACACCGGCTACGACAGCTGCTCGACCGCCTCCAACCACACCCTGGACGCCGGGGCGGCGGGCGTGGCCCGGACGCTGGTGGCGATGGAGAGGGCGGGACTCAGGCACGTGGGCTCCGCCCGCTCGGCGGCGGAGCGGGACGAGCCCGTGCTGATCAAGGCGGGGGGCGCGACCGTCGCACAACTCGCCTACGCCTACGGCACCAACGGCATCCCGCTTCCCGACGGCAGCCCGTGGATCGTCAATCTCATCGACCCGGAGCGGATCATCGCGGACGCCCGCGCCGTCCGTCGCGCGGGAGCCGACGTCGTCGCGGTGAGCGTCCACTGGGGGACCGAATGGCAGGAGAAGCCGAATGAGCAGCAGCTGTCGGTGGCCGACCGGCTCACCCGCTCCAGCAGCGGCGGCCGTCGTGACATCGACCTGATCCTGGGCACGCACGCTCATGTCCCGCAGGCGTACGAGAAGGTCAACGGCACCTGGGTCGTCTACGGGATGGGCGACCAGGTCGCCGGAGTGATGAACGACCCGCGCGGCAGTATGGGTTCGGCCGCCCGCTTCACCTTCGCGCCGCCGGCCGCGGCCGGGAAGCCGTGGAAGGTGAAGAAGGCCGAGTTCATTCCGTACCTGATGGACAGCGAGCCCACTCTGCGGGTCGTCGCTCTCAACGCACCGCAGACCCTGCGAGCCAAGCGCGCCGATTACACGAAGGCCCGTACGACCATCCGCGACGCCGTCCTGAGCAGGGGCGCCGACGACGACGGGCTGACCATGAGCCGCTGAGCCGCTGAGCCGCTGAGCCGCTGAGCCGCTGAGCCGCTGAGCCGCTGAGCCGCTGAGCCGCTGAGCGGCCGGGGAGGCGGGGTGACGGGCTGCCGTCGAGGCGATCCGCCGGTGCCTCAGGGCCGGTCGGGGTCGTCGGGTGCGAGCCAGCTGCCGTTGGTGGCGGCGTCGTCCGGATGGGCGGGCAGCCGGAGCCGGCCCTCGACGACGGCGCGAGCCACCTCCAGCAGCGGCAGCCGGTAGCGGTACGCATGGCCGCGCAGCCGCAACAGGGCCTGCGGCAGCGGGATGCCGAGCTGTACGGAGACCATCCCGGTGGCCTGGTGCAGTTCGGCGCGGTGCAGCACTGAGGCGGGGCCCATCAGGCTCGCGGGCTCGTCCGCGCCGGAGGCCCAGGCGAGCAGCGGCATGGTGAGCCGGTCGGCCAGCGCGAAGGCGTCGGTCAGGCTCTGCGCGGGGAGCGGTCCCGGGCGGGCGCGGTGGCCGGTCAGGACACCCACCGGAATCGCGCCGATCCGCAGCGGGAAGGCGAAGATCGCCCGCACACCCAGAGCGTGCACGCAGGACGGCAGACCGGGCCAGCGGTCCGACTCGGCGTCGGTCAGATCGGCGACCAGCCCGACCGCGCCCCGGCCGGCCGCGTCCGCGCTCGGCCCCAGGCCCAGGACGCACTGCAGATCCTCCAACGCGGCGGTGGCCGCACCGACATGGGCCACGAGTTCGGGCGGGGCGTCACCGTCGTCAGCCAGAGGGCGAGCCCGTCCAGGCTCAGCACGCGGGAGCACGCCTCCAGCGGCAGGCGCGACACATCCCTCCCGGCAGCGGGGAGAACGGCGGTGAGTCCGGCCATGGCGGAGCTGATCACGCCTCTTCCTTGTCCTTGATCGCCGGTGATTTCGACACACTCGCCACCCAAGCGCCCCGTCGAACCGGGCTCAGCGAGCTGGGTGGAACAGTGCGGGATCGGCGCTGTCCTCGGCCACCTCGCGGGCGATGTCGGTCAGCAGCTGCCGGTGACTCCTGGCGTGCCGGCGCAGCAGAACGAACGCCTCGTCGACACTGATCTCGCGGCGCGCCGCGAGGATGCCCTTGGCCTGCTCGATGATGACGCGGCTGGACAGCGCGTCGTGCAACTGGGCCGACAGGGTCTGGCTGTCGTGCATGGCCCGCTGGGACACGATGCCGATGGTGGCGACGTCCGCCAGGGCCTTGCCGAGGTTGAGCCGCAGCAGGTCCAGCGGGCCGCCGCTGCCGTCGTGGAACAGGGTCAGGGCTCCGATCACCTGCTCGCGCAGCCGCAGCGGGATGGCGGCGATGCGGTTGAAGCCGAGATCCAGGGCGCGCGGGGTGAAGTGCGGCCAGCGCTGCCGGGCGGCGCGGGTGGTGATGTCGGTGTCGGGCAGCGCCGTGCCGGTGCGGAAGCACTCGTGGCAGGGGCTCTCCTCCCAGGCCACCGCGTCCAGCTCCAGCTGCCGGATGCGGACGTCGGAGGCGGCGGCGTCCAGGATCTGGCCCTCCGGTGCCGCCAGCAGGACCCCGGCCGCGGGCACTTCCAACAGGGACACGCAGTGTTCGGTGAGCGAGTGCAAGAAATCGATCACATCGAACGGGCCGACCAGGGTGTCGGCCAAGTCGACGAACGCCTTGGCCAGGCGCTGTTCACGTAGTGCGTCTGACATTCCGAATGCCCGGCTCTTTCCCCGCACCACCCTGGCCAAGGCTTCCCCTTACGGCCCCTTGGGGGTGGTTTCCTGGGATTTATCCTAGTGCAGCGGAAGTTGGCGGGAGGTATTTCCCTCTCGTCCCACAGGTCGCTCGGGTCGTCGGGCGCGCGGGCCTGTGGCGTCGCCATGCCCGTTCAACGCGCTGAGACGTGAGAGGTCACCCGACGGGGCCGCGTGCGGAGCGGTCAGCAGGCGGCCAGGACGGCGCGCACGGTCTTGCCGCCTCCAGGGGCGCCGGTGACTTCGAACCGGCGGGAGAGATGGCGCACCAGCGCGATGCCGCGACCGCTCTCCCCGGTCTCCGTGGGGAGGGGCGAGCTGGGCCGCTGGGGACTGTCGTCCTGGACTTCGACGGTCAGCAGCCCCTCGTGCACGTGCAGCCGCAGCCGGCAGTCGCTGCGGCCGTGGCGGGTGGCGTTGGCGACCAGTTCGGAGACGACCAGCAGAGCGTCGTCCACATGCTCTTCCGGGGGCGATTCGCAGCCTTGTGCCAGGAAGGCGCTGGTGAGCTTCCGGGCCCAGCGTGCCGACGCGTCGTCACGACGCAGGGTGTACTCGACGCGTGCGGCGTGCTGACGGGTGCGCCTGTGCGCACGCATGACATTCACTCCCCCTTCATCACGGTCGACCGGCTGCCCCACCGGGAGGTGCGGGCGACGGAACCCTCGCGCGGTCGAACCTGGACCCGTGTGATGCCCGCATCGGACGGAGTCCAATCCCGTTGGCAGGCCCCGGCGGACGACGGCAGCCGCCGGGGCCTGCCCGCCCCTGCGGCTGCCGTCGTTCCGTGCGCCACGAGTCGTGCGCTACGAGCGCTTCCGGGCCACACCGCTCCAGTAGTAGGCGGCGTTCGGGTCGCTGGGCGGACCGTCCTGCGGGTGCCAGCCCATCACCGGCACCACGCCCGGCTCGATCAGCTCCCAGTCGCCGAAGAACCGCTGGACCTGCTCCCGGTCGCGCGGCACCAGCGTCATCTGCCCGCGCTCGGCGGCTTCGACGATCTCCGCCATGGCCTGCGGGTTGAAGTCCTGGCTGGGGTGGGTGATGGCGACGTGGCTGCCCGGCGGCAAGGCGTCGAGCAGCACGCCGACCCCCGCCCACGGGTCCTGCTCGTCCTTCACCAGCATCAGCACCGCCACCAGCAGCAGACCCACCGGCTGGTCGAGGTCGAGGTGGCTCGTCAGCGCCGGCTCGGCCAGCAACTGATGCGGTTCGCGCATGTCGGAGGCCAGATAGATGGTCCGGCCCGACGCCTGGTTCTCCATCAACGCCTTGGTGTGCGCCTGCACGATGGGGTCGTTGTCGACGCACACGACCCGGCTGTCCGGGGCGGCGATCTCGGTGACCGAATGGGTGTCCCCGGCCCCGGGGACACCGGTGCCGATATCGAGGAACTGGCGTATCCCGGCCTCAGCCGCCATATAGCGCACGGCGCGGCCCAGGAATCTGCGGTTCTCCAGGGCCATCGTGCGGATACTCGGGATCGCCTCCTCGAAGGCCTTTCCCAGTGACCTGTCGGCGGCGAAGTTGCTGCTGCCGCCCAGCCAGTAGTCGTACATCCGGGCGGAATGGGGCACGCTGGTGTCGATCAAGGGCGCTGCCTGCTGATCGTGCGTCATGGCTCCTGCTTCGCATGGTCGTTCCGCGGCCACCGCGACCGCTGTCGGCAGCCGAGCGTAGCGGGCGGCCGATTCGCGGCGGGATGGCCTGTCCGGCGGCTACGCCGTTGAGTGCCGGCCGTTGAGTGCCGCGCGCCCCGCGGCCGACGGCGAGAAGCAGCGTGCCGGTGTCGCTGTCGCGCGCTATGAAGTCGGCGCGGGGGCCGTGGGGGACCGCCGGGGCGGCGGAGGGGCCGGAGCCGGGGGCCCGGGAGCGGCGACCAGTGCGGTGTGGCGGCCTACGGCGCGGTCGTGGCGGTGGCGGTGTCGCCCAGTGGCAGCAGCGCGCCTGCGGCCAGGGCGAACGCGGCTATCGCGAGCGGTCCACGCGGAGGGGTGTGCGCGTACGAGAGGAGATGGGGTATCCGCATGGGAGGCGTCCTTGCGTCGGTCCGGCCTCCCGTATCAGGAGGCAGGTTCTGGGTCGGGCTCCTCATTGTCTGCGTCGCGCGACCGGTCGTGCCAGGCGGAGAGGACCGAACGGGTACCGGGTCGGCCCGGCCTCGATATGCTGCGCCGCGACGGCGGGCGCAGCGCGGCGATCTTCCGCGAACTGGGCGACCGATGAGGCCGGTTGCAGACCGTCGCCCCGCTCGCGGCGCTGGCCGAGATCAGCGGCGACTACACCGAAGCCGCCCGGACGCACCGCGAAGGCCTGATCATCGCCGAGGAACTCGGGCTGCGGACGGAGGCCGCGGGCCGGCTGTCCGGCCTCGGCCGGATCGCGCTGCTGACGGGAGACCTCGACCGGGCGCGGGAGTTCCACGAACGCGCCAAGCGGCTGGCAGCCGAGCAGAGCTTCACGTTCGGTGAGATCTACGCCGGGATCGGCCTGGGGCTCGGAGCGCGCAGGGAAGGCCGGCTGGACGCCGCCGAGGCGCACCTGCGCAGGGTGCACGAGTGGTACGAGCGGGCGGCCCCGGAGCCGGGCAACGCGCTGGTCCTGGCCGAACTCGGCTTCGTCGCCGAGCAGCGGGGCGACGCGGTCGCGGCCATGTCCCTGCACCTGGACGGCTACACCGCCGCGCACGCCACCCGCGACCCCCGGGCTCTCGCACTGGCCATCGAAGGGCTGGCCGGCGCCTCCGCCCTGGCCGGCCGTCATGCCGTCGCCGCTCGGCTGCTGGGCGCGGCGGCCACCGCGCGGGTGGCGGCGGGAGCGCCGCTGCCGGCGGGCGAGCGCGGCGACGTCGACCGCATCACGACGTCGGCCCGCGAAGCCTTGGGCCAGGAGGCCTTCCGTGCGGAGTTCGCACGCGGCGAGCGGCTGAGTCCGGACGAGGCCCGCGCGCTGGTCGCTGCCTGAGCTGCGCGGAGGGCGGTACGGGCGGGGCTTCGCCTGAACCGCGTCGAGCCGCGCCGCGCCCGTCCCGGCGACGTGGCCACGGCCGCCCCCACACAACCGAAGAATTAGCAGAACCCCCCGTATGAACCCCATTCGCGCCCGTGTGTGGTTTCCTGAACGATCCAGCGGAGGGAACCATCCGCCTCTCCTGGATGCCAGGCCTCTGTCACCCCTTCCGGACCTCCGGGGAGGGGCGACGCGGTGCGATCGGGGGCGGCCGGCGGGGCGTGTGCCGCCCCGGGCGCCGACGGTGCGGTTGTGCCGGTGTTGATCAGGCTTGATTCTGGAGGTAATAAACCAGGCTGGGTTGGTTCCATGAGTGTGTGGAAAGCGGCGGAGAGTGCCGATTTCCGTGGTCCCCTCGACGTCACCAGGGCTGCCACGGCGGTCCTGGACGCCCGGGGTGTGGTCATCGGATGGAGTCCCGCTGCCGAGGAACTCCTGGGGTTTCCGCCGGACGAGATCGTCGGGCAGCCCGTGGACACCTTCCTGCCGCCCCGTACGGCCCCCTTGCCCGGACCGGGCGAGCGGCCCCCGCCGGCTCCGATGAGCGGCAGCGAAGCCCGGATCGCCCGGCATCGGGACGGCCGCGAGCTGCGGGTGGCGACCACGGTGTGCCCGCTGGCGGACACCGGTGCAGGGCCGACGCGTGTGCTGGTGGTCGCGGAGCTGGAGGGGCTGCGGCTGTGGGAGTCGCGGCAGGCCATGCTGCACGGACTGGCCACCCAGTCGCCCATCGGCCTCGCCATCTACGGCACCGACCTGCGCCTGACCTGGTCCAACGCGGCCTACGGAAAGGAGATCGGGCGCTCGCTCCAGGAGTATGTGGGGATGCGGGCCGACGAGCTGTACCCCGGTGGCGAGTTCGTGACCGAGGGGTACCCGCACTCGCTCGACGAGGTCATGCGGTTCGTGCTCGACACCGGCGAACCGGTCCTCGACCTGCACTTCCGCGGTCAGCAGCCCAGCTCCCCCGGCACCGACCACGTCTGGTCCTGTTCGTACTACCGGCTCCAGGACGCCCGGGGCCAAGTGCTGGGAGTGTGCGAGGACGCCTTCGACATCACCGAGCGCTACCAGGCCCAGCGGCGGCTGTCCCTGCTGGTGGAGGCCGGCGGCCGGATCGGCAGCACGCTGGACATGGCCGTCACCGCGCGGGAGATCACCGAGGTGGCCGTCCCGGACTTCGCCGACTCGGTCACGGTCGACCTCGTGACGGTCGTCCTGGACGGGGAGGAGCCGGGTCCCGGCGGCGAAGCCGTGCGGGCCCTGGTCCGGATGGCGTCGCGTTCGGCCCCGGTGGCCGGCCGGGACGGCGCCGGGGAAGCGTCGGAGCAGCACCGCGTCGCGTACCCGCCGGGCTCGCCCCAGGACCGCAGCCTCGCCTCCGGCGGTCTCGTGCTGGAGGAGAACGTGCTGGTCGTGCCGCTGCGCACGGGAAACAGCGCCTTGGGGCTGGTCACCTTCGAGCGCGGCATCCAGTTGGCCGTCTTCGACGGCGGCGAGATCGCCCTCGCCGATGAGCTGGTGACCCGTACCGCGGTGTGCATCGACAACGCCCGCCGCTTCACCCGCGAGCGCGCCTCGGCCCTCGCACTCCAGCGCAATCTGCTGCCGCAGCACCTGCCTCCGCAGTCGGCGGTCGAGGCGGCCTACCGCTATCTGCCCACCGACGACCTGGCGGGCGTCGGCGGCGACTGGTTCGACGTCATCGCGCTGTCCGGCACCCGGGTCGGGCTGGTGGTCGGCGATGTGGTCGGGCACGGTTTGCAGGCGGCGGCCACCATGGGGCGGCTGCGGACGACCGTACGGGCCCTCGCCCAGCTGGACCTGTCCCCGGATGAGCTGCTGGCCCGGATGGACGACCTGGTGGGCCAGTCGGCCGGGGAGCAGGCGACCGCGTTCGGCACGGACAGCGGCCCCTACGACGACATGGCCACCGGCGTGACCTGCCTCTACGCGGTCTACGACCCGGTCTCCCGGCGGTGCACCATGGCTCGCGCCGGGCATCTGCCGCCGGCGGTCGTCGACCCGGCGGGCGGCCTGTCGTTCCCGGACCTGCCGGCCGGACCGCCGCTGGGACTGGGCGGTCTGCCGTTCGAGTCGATGGAGATCGAACTACCGGTGGGCAGTCTCATCGCCCTCTTCACCGACGGCCTGGTCGAAGCGCGCGACCGCGACATCGACGAGGGGCTCGACACCCTGGGCCGGGTGCTCAGCGACCACACCCGGCCGCTGGAAGAACTGTGCGACCGCGCCTTGGCCGAGCTGCTGCCCGACGGGACCGCCGCCGACGACACGGCTCTGCTGCTCGTCCGGACCCGGGAGCTGGACGCCAGTCAGGTCGCGAGCTGGGAACTGCCGGCCGAGCCGGTCGCGGTCGGCAAGGCCAGGGAGCTGGCCACCGGCCAACTGGAGCACTGGGGCCTGGGCGAGCTGTCCTTCGCGACCGAGCTGGTCGTGAGCGAACTCCTCACCAACGCCATCCGGCACGCGACCGGCCCGCTGCACCTGCGCCTCATCCGCGACCGGACCCTGCTGTGCGAGGTCTCGGACACCGGACACACCTCTCCCCACCTGCGGCACAGCGCGGTCGACGACGAGGGTGGGCGCGGCCTGTTCATCGTCGCGCAGCTCGTCCAGCGGTGGGGAACGCGCTACACCCGGTCAGGGAAGACCATCTGGACGGAACAGAGCTTCCCGTCCGAGAACGTCGGCGGCCCCGGCCCGTTCTACTGACGGATTCAGACGGATCCGGACGGATCCGGACGGGCCCAGGCGGGGAGCGCCAAACCGCAGGCGGGTTGGGCGCGACCGGAGAAGGTCCGTGTTTCATGCTGTGTTCCTCCTTGAGTCGCCTTGCTCTCCGTTGACGTTTCGGGCTGACCCGAGGAATCTGCGAGCGGCGTATATGTGACGACTCGGCAGCTCGCAGATGTACGGTGCATCCAACTGGGCGGTGTCGTCTACGCACCGGCCCGGTGTCCTACCGCCTCGGATACCGGAGAACCACATGCGCAACAGATCCGTGCCGGCCGCGCTGAGCTTCGCCGCGGCGGCCGTCCTGGCCCTCACGGCCGCCGCCGTCCCCGCCGCCGCGACGCCCCCGGCAGCCGGCGGCCCGGCAGCCGGGACCGCCGCCTCGCCGGGCGCCCACTGCCCGCAGCTGTCCGGCAAGCTCCACTGGTACGGCGACAACCGCGCCCGACTCCAGCGCACGATCGACGAGCGCGGCCGATGCCGCACCCCGCACCCGGGCCCCGAGGGCCGCCCCGTGGCCGCCTTCGACTGGGACAACACCGTCGTCAAGAACGACACCACGGACGCCACGCTCGCCTGGGCCCTCAAGCACGACAAGATCCTGCGCCCCGCGAGCTGGAGCAGGACCAGCAAATGGCTGACCCCGGCGGCCGACCGCGCGCTCACCGAGGCCTGCGGCACCTCGGTCCCGGCGGGCCGCCCGCTGCGCACCTCCACCAACACCCGGTGCACCGACGAGATCTTCGAGATCCGCGCCGAAGCGAAGACCATGAGCGGCCGGGCCGCCTTCGCGGGCGCCTGGAACCACCGCCGTACGGTGCCCCAGTACGCCTGGGTCCCGCAGCTCTTCGCCGGACGCACCCCCGCTCAGCTCACCGGGTACGCGAAGCAGGCCCGCGACGAGGCCCTCGCCGCGCCGGTGGGCAGCAAGCAGACGGTCGGCACCCACACCATCCCCGGCTACATCCGCTACTACCCGCAGCAGAAGGACCTCATCCAGACGCTCCGACGGGCGGGATTCAACGTCTACATCGTCTCCGCCGGGGCCGAACCGGTCACCGACGCCTGGGCGGGCGGCGTCGGCGTCGACAGCGCGCACACCATCGCGATCCGCAGCGTCCTGCGGCACGGCCGCATCACCACCGGCACCGAGGGCTGCGGCGACACACCGGCCGGCCAGGGCGAGGCCATCCCGTACATCGACGGCAAGCGCTGCTGGATCAACCAGGACATCTACGGCGTCAAGGGCGCCGCGGCCTGGCACCGGCAGCGCCCCGCGCACCGCATCGCGCTGGGCGGAGGCGACGCGAACACCGACGTGACCTTCGTCGGCGACGCCACCGGCGCGCACCTCGTCCTCAACCGCAACCAGGACGAGGTGATGTGCCGCGCCTACGACGACGCGGACGGGCGGTGGGTCATCAACCCGATGTTCATCGAGCCACTGCCGCGCAGGAGCACCGCGTACCCCTGTTCCACGTCCGGCTACACGAACCCGGACGGCTCGCTCGGACCGGTGCTGCGCCAGGACGGCAGTGTGGTGCCCGACCAGAGCGATCACGTGCACGGCGGCTGACCGGCACGGCCCTCGTCAACGCGGCCGCGCCCGTTCCCGGTGGGGGCGGGCGCGTCCCCCGTTACGAGGGCCGCGTCCAGGGCTGGGTGGAGCGGGCGTGGAAGGCCACCGCGACGACCGTCCCCGTCAGGATGAGAGAGGCGAACAGCAGCGGGAGCGTCGCGGAGGCGTGCAGGGCCGTGATCGCGCCGATCAGCGCCCCGAGGAACATCGAGGCAGCGGAGAGCAGCCGTCGGCCGACCTTGCCGTCACTTCCCCCGGCGAGCCGTCCGTCGGCGGCGACGCCGGTGATCGTCATGGTCAGCACGGTCGTGGTGAGGTCGGGGACGGCCAGCCGGCGGGCGGCGGCGTTCTGCGCGCCCATGCCCAGACCGAGCAGCGCGATCAGCAGATAGCGGCCCGCTCCGGTGAACGGCTCGGACGCCACCGCACCGCACACGCACGCCGCCACGACGAAGAACGTCTCGGTGAGCGCGGTCCCGAGCAGCATCCTGCCCCGGTGCGCGGGGAAGCGGTTGGCGATACGGCCGCCGAGCAGCGCCCCGGTGGCGAACGCCAGCAGCGAGACCACCGAGGCCCACAGCGAGAACGACGCGGCGCCCGCCAGCGAGAAGGCCATGAAGACGACGTTGCCGGTCATGTTGGCGACGAAGACGTGGCCGAGCAGCAGGTAACTGAACGCGTCGACGAGGCCGGTGACGACGGTCAGCGCGATGAGGAGCGGCGGCAGGGGCCCGTGCCGGTCGTGCGGCGCGGGGACGAGGGTGGTCCAGACGTCCCGCAGGGGTGCGATCACCGGATGCCTCCTTCGGTTGCTCGGGTTTCAGTCGCTCGGGGGAGGGGGCCGGCGCTGGATTTCGTC
>NZ_JAYMZR010000054.1:41369-43686 GCF_035828615.1 Streptomyces sp. H27-D2
GTGGGCGCGTGCGGCCGACCGCGCGGCGCGGCGGCGTCCGGTCATGCCCGGGAAGCGTCCGAGGTGTGCCGGCCCACCGCGGCCCGGACGAAATCCAGCACCGGCCCCCTGGCCTCCCCTTCCCGGTGGGCGACGCACACCCAGGTCAACGGAATGTCGGTGACCGGCACATACGTGATGTCCGGCCGCCTGAACTGAGCCGCGGCAGACTCGGGCAGGAACGCCACCCCGCTGCCCGCCGCGACGTGCTCCAGCTTCTCGTCGATCGTGCGGATCGCGGGGCCCCGGCGCGGGCTGCGTCCGTCCGGCCGCGGGTCGACGCCCGCGAACGCCTCCCAGGCCGCGGTCGCCCCGCGGTGGGTGAGCACGGGCTCGTCGGCCAGATCGGTGATGGACACGCCCGTGCGGTCCGCGAGGCGGTGGCCAGCGGGCAGCACCGCCACCCGCGGCTCGGCGTACAGCGGGACGATCGCCAGGCCCCGCTCCGTGATGGGCAGCCGCACGAACGCGACGTCGACGCTGCCGTCCATCAGCGCCTCGGCCTGGTCGTACCGCTCGACCCGGCGTAGTTCGACGGTCACCTCGGGGTGCTCGGCGGCGAAGGCCCGTACTGCGGTGGTGACCGTCACCCCGGCTATGAACCCGACCGTCAGGGTGCGTACCCCGCTGCCCGCCGCGCGGACCCGCCGCACCGCCGTGTCCGCCGCCGCCAGCAGCGCGGCCGACTCGGCTCGCAGCACCGTCCCCGCGTCGGTCAACGAGACCTGGCGGCTGCTGCGGATGAACAGCTCGACGCCCAGCTCGTGCTCCAGCGCGCGGATCTGGCGACTCAGTACCGGCTGCGCGATGAAGAGCCGCTCGGCGGCCCGGCTGAAGTGCAAGTCCTCGGCCACCGCCGCGAAATAGCGCAACTTCCGCAGGTCCACATCCATGGGCGCCTCTCTGACGTCGATCGATGTCCCCAGGGTATCGATCTTCGCGGCAAGAGTCTTGGACACCGCCGGGGCCGCGGGCCACGCTGGGATCACCGCCGGACGTACCGCCGCACACCGGCGGAACGCCCGGAGAACCCGCCCGGCCCCGGCCGGCCCACCCCCTCGCGGAACACTCTGCGACGGCTCCACCGGGCCTGCGTCAGGGCCCGGCATAGTCGTGCATATGGCGAACAGCAGCGGCAACACCACCGAGATCCGACCGTTCAGCATCGACATCCCGCAGGCCGAGCTCGACGAGCTGAACTACCGTCTCTCGCAAGTCCGTTGGACCAACGAGCTGCCTGGCGTGGGCGAGGACTACGGCGTGTCCCTCGACCGCGTCAAGCACTTGGCCGAGTACTGGCGGACCGGCTACGACTGGCGGGCCTGGGAAGCCAAGCTCAACGCGTACCCGCAGTTCACGACCGAGATCGACGGCCAGAACATCCACTTCCTGCACGTGAGCTCACCCGAACCGGACGCCACCGCGCTGATCCTCACCCACGGCTGGCCGGGCTCCATCGTCGAATACCTGGACGTCATAGGTCCGCTCACCGACCCCCGCGCACACGGCAAGGACCCGGCCGACGCCTTCCACCTCGTCATCCCCTCGCTCCCCGGCTTCGGCTTCTCCGGACCGACCGCGGACCGGGGCTGGAACCGCTACCGGACCGCCGAGGCGTGGGCGGAGCTGATGAAGCGGCTCGGCTACGGGTCGTACGGGGCGGTCGGCAACGACGCCGGCTCGTTCGTCGCCCCGGAGCTGGGACGGGTCGACCCCGAGCACGTCAGCGGAGTGCACGTCACCCAGATCTTCTCCTTCCCCTCCGGCGACCCGGCCGAGTTCGAGCAGCTCTCGGCGGAGGAGCTGAAGGCGGTCGAGTTCCTGGCCTGGTTCAACGACAACATGTCCGCGTTCAACAAGCTCCAGTCGACCGCGCCGCAGAACCTGGCGCACGCGCTGGCGGACTCGCCGGTCGGCCAACTGGCCTGGAGCGCCCAACTGCTCGGCGGTCTCAGCGACGACTTCGTGCTCACCAACGTCACCCTGTACTGGCTGACGAACACGGCCGCCTCCTCGGCGCGCTTCTACTACGAGGACTTCCACGCGGAACACCCGAGCGAGCCGACCACCGTCCCGATCGGCCTGGCCAACTTCGCGAACGACTTCAAGTCGATCAGGCCGTTCGCCGAACGCGACCACAAGAACCTCGCGCAATGGCACACCTACGAGGTCGGCGGACACTACGCGGCCCACGAAGTCCCCGAGGTCTTCGCCGACGACGTCAGGGGTTTTTACCGCGCGCTGCGCCGGAGTTGACACGGCGACCTGGCCGCCCGGC
>NZ_JAYMZR010000054.1:43696-51272 GCF_035828615.1 Streptomyces sp. H27-D2
CTCCGCCGCGGGGAGGACGACGAGTGGCCGGGGCGCCGGTCGGCGCCACGGCCATCGGTCCTAGGTGACGCGCACGTAGTCGACGACGAGTTGTTGCGGGAACGTGGTGCTGCCGTTCGGGTCGCCGGGCCAATAGCCGCCGACGGCGAGGTTGAGAATCATGAAGAAGGGCTTGTTGAACACCCAGGCCCGGCCGCCGAGATCCGCCGGGGTGCGGCGCTGATAGACGTTGCCGTCGACCGACCAGGTCACGGAGTTCGGGGACCAGTCGATGGCGAAGGTGTGGAAGGCGTCGGCGAAGGCCTGGCCGTTGGGCAGCGTGTAGCCCGCTCCGATACCGCCGGAGCCGGAGTAGCCCGGACCGTGCAGGGTGCCGTGCACCGTCGACGGTTCGAAGCCGACGTTCTCCATGATGTCGATCTCGCCCGAGTTGGGCCATCCGACCTGGCCGATGTCGCCCCCGAGCATCCAGAAGGCCGGCCACATGCCCTGGCCGCGCGGGACCTTCATCCTGGCTTCCACCCGGCCGTAGGCCTGGGTGAACTTGCCGGCGGTGTTCAGCCGGGCCGAGGTGTACTCGCACCGGCCGTACCAGCACTGGTAGTTGCCCGGGTTGTCCTTGCGGGCCGTGATGACCAGGTCAAGCGGTCAGGAGTATCCGTACCGGGAGGCCTCTTTCACATCTTGATTTAAGAAGTGACCTCAAGAGGTGTCAAGGGTTTGGTATGGACCAGTTGTGGCAGGGGTGTGGTGGGGTGAGGTCGCGGTGCCCCTGGCCGACGGCGGGGCTTGCGGTGGCGCGGTCGCCGTGGTCCGGTGTCCGCCGACGCCCGCCGGCAACCGGCCGACACCGCAAAAGCAGGAGGACGCGCGCATGCGAAGTAGGTTCCTTTCCACTGCGGTGCGAACGTGGATACGCGTGCTCGCCGCACTGGCCATCGCGTTCGGTCTCATGACGGCGCCGGCTCACGGCAGCGAATAGAAGGAGAGCGCGGCGAACTTCAAGGTGATCGCCTTCTACGGCGGAACCTGGGACGCCGCCCATATCAATTTCGTGCAGGAGGCGAACCGCTGGTTCCCGCAAGTCGCGGACCAGAACAATTTCTCCTACACCTCGACGAATGACTGGAGTCGGCTGAACAGCGGCAATCTCAGCCAGTACCAAGTGGTCCTCTTTCTGGATGATTTTCCGCAGACCGCCGCTCAGCGCTCCGCATTCGAACAATATGTGCGGGGCGGCGGCGGGTGGATGGGATTCCACGTCTCCGCGTTCAACACCGATCCGCACAGCTGGGCCTGGTACCACAATGAGTTCCTGGGCACCGGCGCCTTCAAGTCCGACACCTGGGGGCCGACGGCGGTCACCCTGCGGACGGAGGACCGGAGCCACCCCTCGACCGGTCGGCTGCCGGCCACCTTCACCTCGTCGGTGAGCGAGTGGTACAGCTGGAACAGCGATCTTCGGAAAAATCCGAACATCAAGGTCCTGGCCTCCATCGACCAGTCGAGCTTCCCGGTGGGCACGGACCCGAACCAGACGTGGTACAGCGGTGACTACCCCATCATGTGGACCAACAAGAACTACCGGATGCTCTACGCGAACTTCGGCCACGACGCCATGAACTACGACACCAATACCGCGCTGTCGTCCACGTTCGAGAGCGAAATCCAGAATCGCTTCATCATCGACGGCCTGTTGTGGCTGGGCGGCTCCAGTATGCCCCCTCCGTCCGATTCACTCTCACCCACCGCGTGGTATAGCCTGGCCAATCGCGGTAACGGAAAATGTATTGACGCCCGGGGTGTGGCGTCCGCCAATGGGACCGCGATCCAGCAGTACGCCTGTAACAGCACGACGGCCCAGCAGTTCCAGTTCCAGCCGTCCGCCGGTGGATTCTCCCGGATGAACAATCGGAACAACAGCGCGCAGGTCGTCGATGTGACCAATCATTCCACCGGCGACAATGCCCCGTTGCAACTGTGGAGCTATGGCGGCGGCGGAAATCAGCAGTGGCAGGCGGTGTCGGAAGGGGCGGGCTACTACCACTTCGTCAACCGCCTCAGCGCCAAATGCCTCAGCGTTCCGGCCGCCTCGACGGCCGACGGCGTCCAGCTCGTGCAGCGTGTCTGTGACGGTTCATCCGACCAGGCGTTCCGGGCATCCGAACACTCTCCGGCGTGAAGTGAATGCGGGGGGCATTCGTTTCTTGAGCCGTCGCGTGCGCGGCAGCGGAATGGACGGGGGTCTCGCCAGGTGAAGGCCGGATCGCGGTTCCTGACCGAGCATGATCGGGCTTATGCTTCCCGCATGGCACAGAAGGTAGTAACCACCTACGTAGACGATCTGACCGGCGAAGAGTCGACGGAGATCTCGACCAGCACGATCCTGGTGAACGGGGCCGGTGTTGAGATCGACCTCACCCACGAGAACTATGACAAGCTTCTTGAGCTTCTGAATCCTTACCTCACCGCCGCGGGCGCGCGCAGGGTGCGCGGCGGCGTGGCCGCCAAGGGGAAGGCGCGCAAGGCGCCGACCACGGGCGAGAACACCGCTGATATCAGGGCCTGGGCGAAGGCGAACGGTCACGATGTGAACGACCGCGGCCGTGTGCCTGCCTCCGTCAAGGAAGCCTACGAAAAGGCCAATAAGTAACCAATTGGACCGGGGGTTCAGCTCCCGGAAGCTGAATTTTCCTACACGGCTGTGGCCCTGACACATCAAGTGTCGGGGCCACAGCCATGCGCGCGGCGGGGCGGCCGGGCAGCCCCGGCTTTCCCGGTCCACCGACGGCGCGGCTCCCGCGCGGCGGGTCGAATGGGGCCGTCCGCGATCGCGCCGCGGACCTGGCTGCCGTACTGGTCGGTGAATTGGACGGTGTCCCCCGTCGGTCCGCCAAGTGCCTTGATAGACGTGCTGTTTGTCGCCCCGCGTCGCGTCGAATGAGCCGTCCGGCGGCAATTCGATTTTCGCTTGCCGTACGGCTGATCGGTCCCGGAACCCTCCGCGCGCTATCCGCGACGCCGACGCAGAGGCCTACGTGCACGCGCGGGCACACGGACGCGCCCCCGCCACAGCACGGCCGCTCCGCCCACCAGCGCGAGCGCGGCTGCCGCGAGCGGCCACCGGCTGTGCCCCGTCGACGTATGGGACACCGACACCGACGCCGACTCCGGTTTCGCCGCCGCTCGCGGGGAAGCGCTACTGGGGGGGTGGTCGCCGGCGCGGCTGTCGCTCACCGCGGTGGTTGACCCGGTGGGCAGGGTGCCCACCGGAGTCGCCTTGCCCACGGCGGCGAAGCCCCAGTCCAGGAGTGAGCGGGCTTCCTCGTAGACGGCCTGCGGCCGGCCGGAGCGCGGGTCCATGACGGCCACCAGCACTTTTTGTCCGCCGCGGTTGGCCGTCACCACGAGGGTGTTGCCGGCTCTGCTCGTGTAGCCGTTCTTCACGCCGGTCAGGCCCCGGTAGCGGGCGACGCCGTCGGCGCCGGACAGCAACCGGTTGGTGTTCCGGATCCCGAAGGAGTTCCGCCCTCCGGCGGCGGGGAACCGAGCCGAGACGGTGGACGCGTACCGCGCGAAGTCGGCGTCGGCGAGCCCCGCGCGGGCGAAGACGCTCAGGTCGTGCGCCGAGGAGACCTGCCCCGGTGTGTCGTAGCCGTCGGGGGACTTGACGCGGGTGTCGTGGGCGCCGAGCCGGCGCGCCGTCGCCTGCATCTCGATGCTGGTCGCCCGCCAGCCGCCGTTCATCACGGCCAGAGTCCTGACGGCGTCGTTGCCGGAACTGAGGAAGACGCCGCGCCACAGGTCGGCGACCTGGTAGCGCTTGTACTTCTGCACGCCGACCAGGCTGCTGCCGGGCTTGATGCCCGTCAGCTCTTCAGAGGTCACTTCGTGTACGAGGTTCTGCGGGAATTTCGGCAGCACGGTGAGCGCGAAAAGGATCTTGAGGGTGCTGGCCGGGGCGAGCCGGCGGTGGGCGTTCTTGGCCGCGAGGACCTGCCCGGTGCGGGCGTCGGTGACCGCCCAGGCCTGGCCCGACAGTGCGCGGGGCAGCGCCGGGACGCCGCGAGTGGCCTGTACCTGCACGCCGGACCGGTCCAGCGAGTGCCCCCCGGCGCGGGGCTGCGGCTGGTTGTGCTGCGCGTCCTGGGCCTGCGCGACGGCGGTTGGGCAGCTGACTGCCAATCCGGCCATCACTACCGCCGCGCTCACTCGGACTCCAATGGACAAAAGTGCATCAAAGGGCATGCGCTCACGCTAAGGAGCGTCGTGGCGGGCTGCATTTCCAGGTACTCCAAGCAGACGTCTCCGCGCGCATTCGTGTCCGCCGCACTCAGTGCCGGGTGAGGGGTGATCAGCTCTCCTGACTGCTCCGGTCACGCGGATGCGCGCGTGCCGGCGGTGGGCGGGCCCCGCCGTGCCATGCCCCGGCCCGGCGGGGCCCGCTCACACCGCCGCCAGCACCTCGATCTCGACCCGGAACGCCGGGTTCACCAGGCCGCTGACCTGCACCAGCGAGCTGGCGGGCGGGGTGTCGGGCGAAATGTACTCGTCGCGCACCCGCCGCAGGGCCGCCAGATCGGCCAGATCCGTGAGGTAGTACGTCAGCTTGACGACCTGTCCCGTGCCCGCGCCGGCCGCGGCGAGGGTGGTTTCGAGGTTCTGGAAGACCTGCCTGGCCTGGGCCTCCGCGTCGTCCGGCCCGACCAGCCGCCCTTCCGCGTCCAGCGGCACCTGACCGGAGACCGCGACCATCCGGCCGGTGAACGCGACCGCATGGCTGTATCCATTGACCGGAGGCAGGCCGTCGGGCCGGAGGTAGTGCTGCTGCATGAGGTCCCCTGAAGTCGGTGCGTGCGGGCCCGGCTCAGTTCGCGGCGAGCCGGTGTCACGGCCCGAGCGTGCCGGACCGGCGCTGCCAGACTGTTCGGGGTGACGGCAGGGCCGTCCCAGGGGGCGGACGGCCGGCGGATGCGCCGACGCGGGCGCGGATCGAGCAGCCGACCAGGATGGGGCAGCCGCAGGCACCGTCCCACGTCGCCCACCTACGTGTCGTGGTCGAGCCCGCAGCCGCCCCTCTCCATGCACAGCTCCGTCCAGAAGCTCCCCGCCCCGGTCCACATCCGTGTCGGGAACCGGCTCCTCTCGTCTACCGTGACGGCCGGAACACCATGATCGGCCGGACTCCACGGCCGGACCGGGACTCCACGGACGAAGGAGCCAGCAGATGCCTCAGCCACCGAAGCTGCCGACCTACGAAGACGTACGCGACGCCGCCGTCCGCATCGCGCCGCACGCCCACCGCACCCCGGTGCTGAGCTCCCGCCTGATCAATGAACAGGTCGGCGCCGACGTGGTGTTCAAGTGCGAGAGCTTCCAGCGCATGGGGGCCTTCAAGTTCCGCGGCGCGTTCAACGCCCTGTCGCGGTTCACCGCTGAGCAGCGGCGCGCCGGCGTGGTCGCCTACTCCTCGGGCAACCACGCCCAGGCCGTCGCGCTGTCCGCCCGGCTGTTGGACATCCCGGCCACGATCGTCATGCCGTACGACGCGCCGGCCTCGAAGGTGGCCGCCACCAAGGGCTACGGCGGCCAGGTCGTCAGCTACGACCGCTACACCGAGGACAGCGAGGAGATCACTCGCACGCTGGCCGCTGACCGCGGGCTCACGCTGATTCCGCCGTACGATCACGCTGACGTGATCGCCGGCCAGGGCACCGTCGCCAAGGAACTGTTCGAAGAGGTCGGTGACCTCGACGCGCTGTTCGTGCCGCTGGGCGGCGGCGGGCTGCTGTCGGGCACGGCGCTGGCGGCGCGGGCGCTCTCGCCGGACTGCCGGCTCCACGGGGTCGAACCCGAAGCCGGCAACGACGGGCAGCAGTCCCTGAGCCAGGGAGCCATCGTGCGCATCGACACCCCGAAAACCATCGCCGACGGCGCGCAGACCCAGCACCTCGGCACCCGCACCTTCGAGATCATCCGCCGCGAGGTCACCGCGATCCACACCGCCACCGATGACGAACTCGTCGAAGCCATGCGGATGTTCGCCTCGCTCATGAAGCTGGTCGTCGAGCCCACCGGGTGTCTGGGCTTCGCCGCCGTGCGCAAGCTGAGCGCCCAGCTGCGCGGGCAGCGAGTCGGGGTGATCATCAGCGGCGGGAATATCGACCCGGCCCGCTTCGCGTCGCTGCTAGGTTGACGCGCATGTTCCTCCTCCACCGTGTCTAGGACCCCGCACTGACCGCACCCACCGGGCGCGGCACTTCGGCGCCCCGCACGTTCGCAGCGCCCTTGGTCCGCGCTGCCCTTTCGAGGAACATCGTCATGTCTTCGCCTTCGCGCGCCTCCTCCTATGCCCGTCTGCTTCGCCCTCGCGGCGGCCCCCGCACTGCTGTACGCGGCGGTGGCGACGGCGTCGGCCCGCACCGGGCCGCGTGCGGACGCGCCACAGCCGCTCGATCGCACCCCGACGCAACCATGACGCCGGCCGGCGGCGCCCGGCGTCCCACCCGCTCGACCCTCGCGTCCGAATCATCGGTCGGTACGACCCACCTGCGGCGGCTGCCCGCGCTCCCCGAACGCTGCACCCGGCCCACGCCCGCCGACCCCCGGACCCGATTCGACGTGTTCTGGAGCACGTTCGAGGAGAACTACCCGTTCTTCGCCGCCAAAGGCATCGACTGGCACGCCGTCCGGGCGCGCTACCGGCCGCTGGTCGGACCGCGCACCACGGACGCGGAACTGACGCGCGTCCTGACGGACATGATCCGCCCGCTGCACGACGCGCACACCGCACTCGTCGCGGGCGGCAAGGCCGTCTACTCCGGGCTGCGGCCGGGCACCACTCGCGGACACCCCCGAACTGCTCGCCCGGGTGGACGCGGCGCTGGCCCGACCCTGGGCCGGTTCACCCGCCCCGAACCGATCACGGTGAAACCCGCCCACGCACCCCGCTACCGGGGCCCGGCCGCCCTGCTCACCAGCGGGACGACGATCAGCGCCGGGGAGACCTTCACCCAGTCCCTGATGGCACGGACCCCCAAGGTCACCCGGATCGGCGGCAACACCCAGGGCGTCTTCTCCGATGTGCTGTTCAAACTCCTCCCCGGGGACGGCTGGGCCGTGGTGCTCCCCAACGAGGAGTACCTCGACCGGCACGGCAGGACGTACGACGGACCGGGCATCGCACCTGATGCCAGCACACCGGTGTTCACGGACGAGGAACTGGACCGGCACCAGGACTCGCCGCTGAACCGGGCCCGTCAGCTGCTGGGCGGCAAGGGGCGTTAGGGGAGTCGGAGCACGAGCGCGAGCGGCCGGCGGGTGGACCGCCCCCGGCCACTCGCGATCCGCTCCGCCCCGTCCGCCCGGCTGCTCACGAGCCGTACACATCCCGGCACATGCTGAGCAGCTCCCGCGGAATCCGCTTCTTGCCCAGCTCGCACACATACCCCGGGCGCACGGAGCCGCGACGCTGAGGAAGCGCGGGCACCGGCCGCCGCGCCGCCGGGCGGGGCGCGGGCCGCGCTGCCGGCCGCGGCCGGACAGAGGCCACCGGCCGTGGCGGTGGCCTCTGTCC
>NZ_JAYMZR010000055.1:0-49986 GCF_035828615.1 Streptomyces sp. H27-D2
CAACTCGCCACCTGGGCCCGCCGCGGTCTGCTCGCCAAACCCGCACGCGGTCGCTATGCAGCCCCGAGCAACTGCCCCGCACCAAGCCCCTTGACCTGCGCCGATCCGCCTTAACTACGCGGCATTGGGTCTATACCTGGGCGATTCAGGCAAACGCTGAGCCCTGGACACCACCCCCTGCCACCAGCAAGGTCACCGACGCCAGGACGCGTCATGATCGGAACTACAGCAACCGTGGCTGTGCCGCCGCCGGTACCCTGGCTGCACACTTCGAAGCAACGTGATCGCGCCGTGGCGCGGAGGAGAACAGCTACAACATGGCACCGACCACCAAAGAAGGCCAGCGGACAGAGCTGCACAAGACGATCTGGCGTATCGCGAACGACCTGCGCGGCAGCGTCGACGGCTGGGACTTCAAGACCTACGTGCTGGGCATGCTCTTCTACCGCTTCATCTCCGAGAACCTAACGGCGTACATCAACCGCGGCGAACATGAAGCTGGAGATGAGTCGTTCGACTACAAGGTGCTTCCCGACGCGCAGGCCGAATTCGCTCGCGACGAGGTGGTGGCAGAGAAGGGCTTCTACATTCTGCCGTCGGAACTGTTCGCCAATGTCCGCGAGCGCGCCGCGCGGGACGAAAACCTCAACGAAACGCTCGCTCGGGTCTTCAAGAACATCGAGGGCTCGGCGCTGGGAACCGACAGCGAGGACGATCTGAAGGGGCTGTTTGACGATCTTGACGTCAACAGCAACAAGCTCGGAGGAACGGTCACCAAGCGCAACCAGAAGCTTGTGAAGTTGCTCAACGCCGTCGGCGATCTGCCGCTGGGGCGGTTTGAGGACAACTCGATCGACCTGTTCGGCGATGCCTACGAATACCTGATGCAGATGTACGCGGCCAACGCGGGCAAGTCCGGTGGCGAGTATTACACGCCGCAGGAGGTATCGGAACTGCTGGCGCGCATCACAGTCGTCGGCAAGAAGCAGGTTAACAAGGTCTATGACCCGGCGGTCGGGTCGGGCTCGCTGCTGTTGCAATTCGACAAGGTGCTCGGCAGGAACAATGTCCGCCGGGGTTTCTACGGTCAGGAGATCAACCTGACCACGTACAACCTTGCCCGGATTAATATGTTCCTACATGACGTGAACTACTCCGACTTCAATCTCGCGCACGGCGACACTCTCATCGACCCGGCGCACTGGGACGATGAACCGTTCGAGGCGATCGTCTCCAACCCGCCGTACTCGATCAGGTGGGAAGGTGACGCGAACCCGCTGCTGATCAACGATGAGAGGTTTGCGCCGGCGGGCGTGCTGGCGCCGAAGTCGAAGGCCGACCTGGCCTTCACGATGCACATGCTCAGCTGGCTCGCTGTCAACGGCACGGCCGCGATCGTCGAGTTCCCTGGGGTGCTATACCGCGGGGGTACGGAAAAGAAGATCCGTAAGTACCTGATCGACAACAACTACGTCGACACCGTCATCCAGTTGCCTGCCGACCTGTTCTTCGGAACCACGATCGCCACGTGCATCCTCGTGCTGAAGAAGTCGAAAAACTCGAGCGATGTGCTCTTTATCGATGCCTCAGCCGAGTACAAGCGTGTTGGCAACAAGAATAAGCTGCTCAAGGAGCATCAGGCGAGGATCCTCAATGCGTTCACCACGCGTGAGCCGGAAGATCACTTCACCACGCTCGTCAGCATCGAGGACATCGCGACGAACGACTACAACATCGCTGTGTCCTCTTATGTGGAGTCGGAGGACACGCGCACGGAGGTCGACATCGTCGAGTTGAACGCCGAGATCGCCCGCATCGTGGCGCGGCAGGCGGAGCTGCGCACGTCGATCGACGCGATCGTTTCCAAGCTGGAAGCGGGGGGAAATGCGCCTGTCTAAACTCCTCTCCGACGCTCCCGCTGTGGCAGCCATGCAAGTGGATGGTTTTCTCGATGGGCACGCATTGAAGTGGGGCAAGCACAAGAGGATCAAAGTAGGGAAGGTCCTCCGCAATTTTCATTGCCGCACCTGTGAAGCTCAGCGAACTTTCGTGTCTGGAGAGGAGCTGTCGTGTTTGGGTCTCGGTGAAAATCAAATCAGTATCGACGCCACACTACAATGCATCGAATGCCGGTCATCCGTGGAGATATGGTTCCTCATCGGCAGCAATGGTGACATTTCTGGTGCCGCACCAGAAGTGCGTATCGAGCGCTACACAGAGAACCTTCGCGACCGCGCTGACCGGGTTGACAGTCATCGCGGGCCGTTCTCGGATCTGGTCAAGCGAGCGCAGCTCGCGTATGAGAACCAACTTGGTGCCGGATCGATCGTCTACCTTCGCAAGATCTTCGAGCTCGTTACGTTTGAAGTGGCCGAGATTGCCGAGATCGAGACAAAGAAGAATAACGGGAAAAATTTCCCCTTTGCTTTGGTGCTAGAGAAAGTGAATGAAGTTCGCAATATCATTCCACGGCGCTTCTCGAGTGATGGATATCAGCTATTTCGTGAACTCAGCAATATTATCCATGGTGAGTCAAGCGAAGAGGAGGCGCTACAGAAATACAAGCCCTGCCTCCAGCTGGTCCTAGGTGTCGTTGACGAAGTAAGCCGCGACAACGAATACGCGCGAGCGATCGAAGAGTTGGGCTGGGATATCAAAAGCATTAGCGAGATCGCAGGAGGGAGCGTCGCGTGAGCAGTATCGATGAAATGCTTCATGAGCTATGCCCGGACGGGGTCAAGTTCAAGGAGCTTGGCACGATTGCAGAACTGGTTCGCGGTAACGGAATGCCGAAATCGGACTTCACGGATGAAGGGGTTGGCTGCATTCACTATGGTCAGATCTATACACATTACGGCACCTGGGCCACTGAAGTAATTTCGCACGTACACGAGGAGAAGGCTGCAAGACTGGCGAAGGTGAATCCTGGTGATCTCATCATCACTAACACTAGCGAGAATCTCGATGACGTGGGTAAAGCTGTTGCGTGGCTCGGTAGCGAGGTCATTGTAACGGGGGGGCATGCAACTGTCATTAAGCCGTCTATCGACTCCAAGTATCTTGCCTACTGGTTTCAATCCCCGGCATTCCATTATGAGAAAAAGCGTCGCGCTACCGGCACCAAGGTTATCGACGTTTCCGCAAATAAGCTCGCAACGGTGAAAATTCCGGTCCCACCTCTTGAGGTGCAGCGGGAGATCGTGAAGGTGTTGGACCAGTTCGCGGAGCTGGAGGCGGAGCTAAAGGCGGAGCTAAAGTCGGAGCTGGAGGCACGCCATCGCCAGTATGTTTTCTACCGAGACAAGCTGGTGAGCGAGGCTGTCGGGGCAGAGCATCTTCGTCTAGGTGACGTTGGTGATTTTGTGCGTGGACGTCGTTTTACCAAGAACGACGTGGTCGACTCTGGAATTCCGAGTATCCACTATGGTGAAATTTACACCGAATACGGTACCTCCGCTGACGAGGCCGTTAGGCACGTTCGCGTTGAGCTTCACGATCAACTCCGATATGCGCAACCCGGGAGCGTAGTATTCGCCGGCGTTGGTGAGACGGTTGAAGACGTAGGTAAAGCTGTCGCGTGGCTCGGAAACGAACCAGTGGCGACGCACGACGATACATTTGTGTTTACCTCCCCACTGAACCCTAAGTATGTCGCTTATGCGGTGCAGACAAAAGAGTTTCATCGCCAGAAGGAACGCCATGTGTCGCGGGCCAAGGTGAAGAGGCTCTCAGCGGCTGGGCTCGCCGATATCAAGATCCCAGTCCCGAATCTCACTGTTCAGGAGAGGATCGTCGAGACGCTCGACAATTTTGATGCTCTCGTCGGCGACATCATTTTCGGGCTACCTGCTGAGATCTCGTTTCGCCGCAAGCAGTATGAGCACTACCGCGATCGGCTCTTGACGTTCAAGGAGGCTGCGGCATGAGGGAAGCGCAGGCGCGCAAGTACGACCCGATCGCCGTCTCGGCTGAAAGTACCGTCGTTGCTGAGTACGTCCCCGATGCCTCTGGAGCCGCGACATACCAATCGGAGGCGGCGCTTGAGCGGGAGATGATCCGCCTGCTGGAGGCGCAGGCGTATGAGTACCTCCCGATCACATCGGAGGCGCAGCTGGTCGCGAACCTGCGGATCCAGCTTGAGACACTGAACCACGTGTCGTTCTCGGACTCTGAGTGGGAGTCGTTCTTCTCCACCAAGATCGCCGGACAGAACGAGGGCATCGTGGAGAAGACACTGCGGGTCCAGGATGACCACGTTCAGCTTCTGAAGCGTGACGATGGTTCGACGAAGAACATCACTCTCATCGACAAGAAGAACGTCCACAACAATCGTCTGCAGGTCATCAACCAGTACGAGGTAGACCGGGGCGAGGGCGGTGCGAGCTTCGCGAACCGGTACGACGTGACGGTGCTAGTCAACGGTCTGCCGATGGTGCATATCGAGCTCAAGCGCCGTGGGGTGGACGTCCGTGAGGCGTTCAACCAGATCAGCCGGTACCAGCGCGATAGCTTCTGGGCCGGCTCTGGGTTGTTCGAGTATGTGCAGTTGTTCGTGATCAGCAACGGCACGTTGACGAAGTACTACTCCAACAGCACCCGCTCGAAGCACTTGAAGGACAACCAGAAAACTGTCGGCGCGGGCAAGGGCAAGAAGTCGAGCAACTCGTTCGAGTTCACGTCGTGGTGGGCGGACGCGCAGAACAAGCCGATCGCGGAGCTGACCGCGTTCGTCAAGACGTTCTTCGCCAAGCACTCGCTGTTGAACGTGCTGACGAAGTACTGCGTGCTGACAGCCGACCATGACCTGCTAGTGATGCGGCCGTACCAGATCGTGGCGACGGAACGGATCTTGCGGAAGATCGAGTGCTCGACGAACCGCAAGATGCTTGGCACCATCGAGGCGGGTGGGTACGTCTGGCACACGACCGGGTCAGGCAAGACGCTGACGTCGTTCAAGGCTGCGCAGCTGGCATCGAAACTACCCGATGTCGCGAAAGTGTTGTTCGTCGTCGACCGCAAGGACCTCGACTACCAGACGATGCGCGAGTATGACCGCTTCGAGAAGGGTGCCGCCAACTCGAACGCGTCCACGGCGATCTTGAAGAAGCAACTGGAGGATCCGAACGCAAGCATCATCATCACGACGATCCAGAAGCTGTCGACGTTCATCAAGGCGAACCGGGGACACGAGGTGTTTTCGGGCCACTCCGTGATCATCTTTGACGAGTGTCACCGGTCGCAGTTCGGCGACATGCACACTGACATCACGCGAGCCTTCAAGCGGTACAACCTGTTCGGCTTCACCGGTACCCCGATCTTCCCGCCCAACTCCTCGAGCGGCGGGAACCCGTTGCTGAAGACCACTGAGCAGGCCTTCGGCGACAAGTTGCACACGTACACGATCATAGACGCGATTACGGACAGGAATGTCCTGCCGTTCCGTATCGACTACATCAATACGATCAAGGTCGGCAACCCAGACGATAAGCAGGTCTCGGCGATCGATCGGGAGCGTGCTCTGTTGGATGCGCGCCGACTCCGCGAGATCACAAAGTACATCCTGGAGCACTTCGACCAGAAGACGAAGCGGCAGACGAGCTATGAGCACGCGGTTGTCGCCAATGTTGTGGAATCGACCCGGACGAGGCGTCAGGTAGAGGCACTTCGTGAGAAGAAGCGAGTCCGCGGCTTCAACGCCTTGCTCGCCACCGCCTCAATTGAGGCAGCGCAGCGCTATTACTTGCAGTTCAAGCACCAGCAGGAGGCGCTCACCCCGGATCAGCGGCTGAAGGTGGGCATCATCTTCTCGTACGGTGCGAACGAGGCCACCGATGACGGGATCCTTGACGACGAGGCGTTTGACACCGACGCACTAAGCGGAGACGCGCGCACGTTCCTGGAAGATGCGATCCGGGACTACAACGCGATGTTCGGCACCAGCTACGACACCAGTGCCGACAAGTTCCAGAACTACTACAAGGACCTGTCGCAGCGAATGAAGAACCGCGAGATCGACTTGGTCATCGTGGTGAACATGTTCCTCACCGGCTTCGACGCGACCACGCTAAACACGCTGTTCGTCGACAAGAACCTGAAGATGCATGGTTTGATCCAGGCATACTCGCGCACCAATCGGATCCTCAACTCCGTCAAGCGCCACGGGAATATCGTCGTCTTCCGTGACCTTGAAGAGGAGACGAACGCGGCGCTCGAGCTGTTCGGGAACAAGGACGCCAAGGGCATCGTCATCGTGCCGTCCTACAGCGAGTACTACAGCGAGTACGCCGAGAAAGTCACCGAGCTGCTACACGCCTTCCCGCTTGGCACTCCTATCATCGGGGAGCAGGCCCAGAAGGACTTCATCAACCTTTTTGGTGCCGTACTGCGGCTGCACAATATCCTGACCGAGTTCGACGGCTTCGCTGGCCAGGACCTGTTGACAGAGCGCCAGCACCAGGACTACCGCAGTGTCTACCTCGACTTGTACGCCGAGTTCCGTGCGGAGACCGCCGCGGAGAAGGAACGCATCAACGAGGATATCGTCTTCGAGATCGAGCTGGTCAAGCAGGTCGAGATCGGCGTCGACTACATTTTGCTGCTCGTTGAGAAGATGCGGGCCGAGCGTGGGGACGGCGAGGACAAGGAGATTCGTGCCCAGATCTCGCGTGCGGTCGACGCTAGCCCGAGCCTGCGGAGCAAGCGCGACCTTGTTGAAGATTTCGTGAACTCGCTGTCTGTGCGCGGCGCTGTTGATGAACAGTGGCAGGCGTACGTGGAGGCGAAGCGAGATACTGAACTCGCGCGGATCATCGAGGAGGAAAAACTCCAGCCAGAGCAGACCCGGGCGTTCATCAAGTCCGCGTTCCGTGACGGGCAGATCCGTACGACTGGTACGGAGATTACGAAGATCCTTCCCCCCGTCTCTCGTTTCAGTCGCGATGGCGGCCACAGCGACAAGAAGAAGCGTGTGATCGAAACATTGACACAGTTCTTCGAGCGGTTCTTTGGGCTGGGCGCTGGAGGAAACGACTAACCGATGCGACGGGTCCCTTGATGGCTGGCCATTTGAAAGAACGCCGGTACGCCATCCGGAACTGAACGGAAAGCGCCGTCTCCCCAGGGTTGGGCGTTCCCAAGGGAACACTGGAAGTGTTCCCTTGGGAACGTGTCGCACCAGGGTCTGTGCCAGCCTTCGCCGGCCGCACCCTTCGTCGGGAATCTGGCTGGGCGAATCCGGGGTCAGCGGTGCCGACTGCGCTCCTCGAGCCTCGTGGCCACTGGCGTAGCCGGATGGCGTGGCGTGGCGGGCATGGCCGGTGTCCCGCTGGTGGTGCTTCGGCTGCGAGCCGCTTGCGTCCGCCGGTTCGGCTGAGCGGTTATGCGCCAGTTCAGGACCTCGGCGGGGTGCTCGGCACTGTCGAGTTCCCCCTGGGTGCCCACTTCGGCTAAGAGGCGTCGAGGGTTGTGGCCGGCGGTCTCGGCGTGGGCGAGGGTTGTGGTCAGGGCGGTCCAAGTGGGATCGGCGAGGATCCGGTCGGCGTGGTCGGGAAGGGCCGCGCGGAGGTCTTGCTCGAAGCGGCGGGCGGTATCCGCTCGTGGGGCGCGGCGCGTCAGGTCCGCTAGGACGGGTGCGGCGGCCTGCTCGTAGCCCGCCTGGAGGTGGTGGAAGGCTTCGTCGGCGGCTGCGGCCTGCTGTTCGTGGCCTCGCTGCTCGTGCCATTTGGCGGCGGCGCGGGCCAGGTGCACGGCGGCGAAGAGTAGGGCGATGGCGAGTCCTCCGGGCTCGTTGGAGGCGTAAGCGAGCTCCTTGGCGGCTTGGCGCAGGGCGGTGGCCGCGTCGTGGTCGGCGCGAGTGGCGGAGCGGCGGGCGCGGTTGAACGCCGAGGCGGCTGCGCGTAGCTCTGTGCGGTGTGGGCCGGGTGTGGCGCTGGCGATGTTGTAGAGGGCGTCGCCGAAGGCGGCGAGGTGGGCTTGGGCGGTGGCATCGTCGTCGGAGTCGAGGGTGGTGTGTGCCGTCTGCATCGCAGTGATGGTGTGGTCCCACGGCTCGGCGGGGTCTGCCGTGAACCGGGGGCGGCCGGCTGTCTCCTGGTCGGGCAGGCGTTCGCGTAGGCGGTTGATGGAGAGGTCGGGGGCGAGCTTCGAGCCGCCGTACCAGACAGGTTCGCCCGCCGCGTTGGTGTCGCCAGGTGCGGCGAGGCTGTAGCCGATCACGTCGCCAGTCTCGGGGCCGAGGCGCGTCTTGACCTTGATGCCCAGGGACTGCAGCACGGTGAAGTAGTCGGCCTCGGTGTGTACAGCGGCGGCGACCGCGTAGGCCCGCTCGCGCAGCCACTGCCGTGCCGTCACGGTCTGGCCCTGGCGCTCGGCCTTGGCGCGTTCGGCGCCGGTGGGGGTTCGGGGGGCCGTGAGGTCACCGGACTTCAGACGGCGCAGGCCGTACTCGGCTTCGATCCTGCGGCACTCGACTTGGGCCCTCCGGCCGTCCTGGTGGGTGCGCGGGCGGCGTCCGTCGGCGCGGACGGTGGTGGCCATGATGTGGATGTGGTCGTCAGCGTGGCGGACCGCGATCCATCGGCATGCCTTCTCGTCGCCGTCGGGGGCGATGCCCGTGGCGTGCAGGACGCGGCGGGCGACTTCGGCCCACTCGGTGTCGGTGAGGTAGCGGTCGCCGGGGGCGGTGCGGACCGGGCAGTGCCAGACGTGCTGTGGTGGCTTCTTGCCGCCCAGTTCGCGGGTGCGGAGGTCGACGTGGTGGTCGAGTCGTTTGGCGAGCTGGGAGTAGGTGGCTGCCGGGTCGCGGCCGGGGTCTGGAGCGCCGTTCATGTCCCAGGCGGCGACGATGTGGGGGTTGGTGTGTTCGTCGCGGCGGCCGGGGCCGAAGAGGTAGGCGATCAGTCCGCGGCTGTCGGAGCCGGTGGAGACGTCAGGAACCATGAGCCGTACCTTCCGCCAAGAGCTGGTCGATGAGGTGGAAGCTGTTCTGCGCTGCTCGCTCGACGCGGTCCAGAACCGCCTCGGCGCGCTCGGGCACGGTTCCTCGGTTGATGGCTGCTGTGATCTGGTTGAGGTTGCCGCCGATGCGGTTCAGCGCGACGGTGTGCGCCTCGACGGTCTCGATCAGCGGGCGGAGAGGATCGTCCTCCGGACTGCCGACCATTCCCGCCTTGCCCTGCGCAACGGCCAGGGCCGCGTCTCCGACGAATCCGGCGAACCTCTGACCGCGCTGGTGAGCGGCGGCGCTGATCACCTGGACCGCGGTGCGCGTGAAGCGGATGGTCTTCTCCTGGTCGCGCTTCTCCACGGTGCGCTTGCGGTTCAACTGCGCGGGCAGGACTGGGGCGTCGAGATCCCGCCAGGACGGCCGCTCGACGAGCGATGGGACATCGGCCGGCGGATTGCGAGGAGCTACGGGGTCGGCTGCGGGCTGGCAAGAGTCCCCGGCCACTCCCTCCTCCGGCTCGGGCGCCCCCTGGCGCTCGGCCTTGTCCTCCGCCACCCCTGGGGCGGGGGCAAGCGCGGACGAAGCCTCGTTAGAGGCTCGTTCGCTCCAGCTTGCTGCTGGTCGTCGGGGGAGCCTGAACAGCTTCCTGTGGCGGTGGGAGATGGTGTCGTCGGCGTTCGATTCGGGCATGGTGGTGCTCCGTCAGTCGTATGGGCGGTGGCTCGTCGCGTCCGTCGCATCCGTCGCATGGCTGGTCAGCACAGGTACGGAGAGGGCCGCAGGTACGGAGTGATCCGTAACGGCGAGGAGATCCGTCCCCGCGCTCACCTGCGCGGGGACGGATGCGACGGATTGCTACGGACCTGGTGTCAGCGAGCGGGCCTGGGGCCTGCGGGCCCGATGGGCGGGCCTGTGGGAAGCGACCCGGACGGAGGGGCGGGCGGCCTGCCCTGGGTCGGACGTGCCGGGGCCCCGGCGGTGGGTACAGGTGGGGCGAAGTCAGGGCAGTAGCGGGCCCAGGCGTCCACGAACTGGTTACGGGCGTACGCCTTGGCCTGCCTGCCGTTCTCGAACCGGTAGTTGGCCGGACTGATACCGAAGTCACGCAGCAAATTCGCCAGGTGGTACGCGTTCAGCCCCTTCGTGCCGTACTCCGCCCACGGGGCCTCGGCGTCCTGAATGAGGACCGCGAGCAGGTCCTGGCTGCGCAGAGCCTCCTTGCCGGCCTCCTGGTCGAAGACGCGGCGGATGTCGCGCAGCAGCCGGGTCTTCAGCGTCGTCTGCTCGTCTTGGACCACCTCGTTGCGCGTCATCGCCAGACAGGCGGCACGTGCCAGCGCGGGCCAGTGCCCACCGGCAAGGTCGGCGACGATGACGAGCGGCTCCCATGTGTCGGCGGCGCGGTCCTCGACGGGCATCTTCGGCACCGCGCCCGCGACGGTGCCGCGCAGCGGGACCAGCCAGTCGGCCAGCCGGTCGCGAAGCGCGTGCAGTTCCGGCACGGAGTACCGCGAGCGGAACGGGGTGATCCGCTCTCCCGGCTTGCGCTTCTGCATGCGGATGACGATCGCCCTGTCCATGATCGTGTCCGGCAGGTCACCGATACCGGCCAGCGCCGCCATCGCGAAGGTGGGGAACGCGGTCGGCTTGTGCTCCGGCCCGGAGATCCGCCAGGCGGGCCGGTTGCGCTGGTGCCCGGCGTTCAGCAGGCCGCGCAGGTCCTCTTTGTCGCCCGCTTTGGGACCGAAGATGGTGTCGGCCTCGTCCACCAGCAGCGTCGGCGGGTTCTTGCCGATGACGCGGAAGACAACCGCCGGGGAGGTGTTCACCGTCATCATCGGCTGGTGGACGGTCTCGTAGAGAACGTCCAGGAGACGGGACTTGCCGCAACCCTTGGTCGGCCCGACCACCGCCAGCCGTGGCGCGTGCTGGAGGCCGGGCTGGATGTGGGAGGCCGCGACCCAGAGGGTGACGGCGGTCAGGGCTTCATCGCTCGGCAGCACCACGTACCGCCCGATCGCCGTGCGGAGGTCGTCCAGCAGCGCGCTGCCTTCACCTACCGGCCCGCTGCCGTCTTGGGCTTCTGGTCCGTCTGGAACAGGATCGCCTGCGCTGTCCGACGCGGTTGTCGGGGCACTGGCCTCGGCGGGTCGCGAATCGCGCGAGCTCCGGTGCGGAGCACCGGCGGTCGGGCCTCCGATGGCGGGGCGTGCTTGCCGGTCGCGAGGCAGACCCTGGCCCGGGACCGCGATCGGCGGCCAGGCAACACCGGATGCCTTCGAGGTAGCGGGGGACGTAGGGACCTTCATAGATGTTCCTCTCGGGTGGGGGCGAGACGGGCAAGGTCTCGCCCCCGACCAGTTCGTTCAGGGATGGGCGACGTGCAAGGGGATCTCCGGCCCTCGGCGTAGGCGCGCCGAGGGCCGTTCCCGTATCCGGGCGGGCCAGCGACTCATGAGGCCAGGCCCCACTCGTCTCCGCCGTCGATCAGCGCGCGCTCGTAGCGCAGCAGTTCGGCCTCGGGGTAGAGCACCCGCTTGCCGACCTTGATGCCGCGCGGCCCCTTCTTGAGCTGCCGCCAGTAGCGGACGGTGCTCTCGGCGGTGCGGTAGCGCTCGGCGACCTCGGCGGTGGTCAGGTATCGCATGCGTTCCCATTCGGCTAGGTAGTGATTCGATCTGCATAATCAGTACCTCATGATCGGCGGTTAGCCAAACCGGGAAGCTCATGTTTCAATTTGGATAGCGACGGTCGCGATGGAGGTTCGATGGCAAGCGAGAAGGCCGAGGGTGGCGAGGTGCCGCTGCTCTACAGCGAAGGCAACGTGGCGGGCCGCGTGGCCCTGGAGCGCGAGGTCAGAGGGTGGAGCACGACCGAGCTGGCCGAACGGGTGACCAGAGCCGGCGTGAAGATGAACCAGACGGCCGTCTGGCGCATCGAGAACGGCTCACCCCGTCGCCGGATCAACCTCGACGAGGCGCTCGCCTTCTCCCGCGTCTTCGAGCTCCCCCTCGAAGAGCTGATGTCGCCGCCCCTCGAAGGGCTCGACGTCGACAGCCGACGGCTCGTCCAGGAAGCCGTCGAAGCGTTCTACGAAACCCGTGACGCCCGCGACCGTCTGCACCGTGCCGTGGTCGCCGTCGCCGGCCACATCAAGGCCCACCCGGACAGCTCGCGGGCGATCCACGAGCAATGCCTCCGCCTCATGGGGGACGAGCGAGACGCCCGCGTCCTCAGCGGCGACATCGAGGACGGGGGCCACTACTGACAACCAGCACAGAGGAGAAGCCACTTGGCGAACGTACAGAAGCGCCCCAACGGCAAATGGCGCGCCCGCTACCGTGATCTCGACGGCAAGGAGCACGCTCGCCACTTCGACCGGAAGCTCGACGCCCAGCGCTGGCTCGACGAGGTCACAGCCAGCGTGGTCACTGGTCAGTACGTCGACCCGCGCGCCGGTCGCATCACCTTCGCGAAATACGCCGAGAGGTGGCAGGGCTCGCTCATCGCGAGCGAGGCGGGTGAGCGCATCACCGACAACGCGCTCCGGCTCCACCTCGTACCGGCGCTGGGTGCCCGCTCCCTGGCGGCGATACGCCGCAACGACATACAAGTGCTGTTCAAGCACCTGTCCGACCAGCTCGGCCCGGGCAGTGTCCGGAACGTCCACGACGTCCTCGTGCGCGTCATGACGGCGGCCGTGGACGACAAGGTCATCGCCTCCAGCCCGTGCCGCCGGATCACCCTTCCGGTCATTCCGGACGAGGAGGTCACCCCGCCCACCGTCGCCCAGGTCGAGGCCATGGCGCGCGTGATGCCGCCCTACATCCGCGCGGCCGTCGTCGTGCTCGCCGGGTCAGGCTTGCGCATAGGTGAGTTGCTGGGCCTGAAGGTGTCGGACATCGACTTCAAGGCCGGCAGCATTCGCGTGGAGCGGCAGCGGCTCCAGTCGGGGAAGGTCGGCCCGCCGAAGACCGCGAAGTCCCGGCGGACGGTTCCGGTCGGGGAGGTAGTCACCGACGCGCTCCTCGGGCACCTCGCCGCGCGCCCCTCCACGGAGTGGCTGTTCACGATGGAGGAGGGGGAGCCGCTCAACTACCGCCGTTGGAAAACCGAGTGGAATGGGGCCCGCAAAGCGCTCCAGGCGGCGGAGAACGAGGCGGCCGGGCGTGAGGGCCGCAAGCCCGTCGAGCTGCCGCACATGGTGACCCACGACCTACGGCATTTCTACGCCTCCGCGCTCATCGCCGGCGGGGCGAGCGTCAAGCAGGTCCAGCTGGTCCTCGGCCATGCGTCCGCAGTCATCACCCTGCGGATCTACGCGCACCTGTGGCCGGGCGAAGAAGACCGCACCCGGTCCGTCATGGACGCCGTTCTCGGCGGCCTGCGGACCGGGTGCGGACCGGTAGGCGATATGACCAACGAAACCGCAGGTCAGACGGCCTAGCCGTAAATCAGGCCTTCTTCGTCTCCCAGAAGATCTTGTCGATCTCGGCAACCAGATCCAGAAGCTTCTGGCCGGTGGCCGGGTCGGTTGAGCCCTTGGCCGCGCTGGCGGCCTTGAGGGCGTCGTTGACCAGCTGGTGGAGCTGCGGGTACTTCTCGAAGTGCGGCGGCTTGAAGTAGTCGCTCCAGAGCACCGAGATGTGGTGCTTCGCGAGCTCCGCGCGCTGCTCCTTGATGACCACGACGCGGGCCCGGAAGTGCGGGTCCTCGTTGGCCTGGTACTTCTCCTGGACTGCCTTGACCGACTCGGCCTCGATACGGGCCTGGGCGGGGTCGTACACGCCGCAGGGAAGGTCGCAGTGGGCGCTGACCTTCACCTTGGTGGCGAACAGGCGGGAAAGCATAGTGCTGTCCTTCCTCGTGATCGTCTTCTCAGGTGGGACATTACTCCGTGAGAAGACGTTTTTCGCGAGTGCCCCCATGGGCTTAGGACAAAAGTCCAGTGTGGAACCAGGGCTGGTGGAGGAACGGACCGGGAGGTGCCGGATGCCGGAGTGGGACCGCGAGCGCGGGCATGGACAGGGGTTGGAGCAGGAGTTGGAGCAAGGGCCGCGACGAGGGCCGGGGCAAGGGGCCGCGGTCGGGCCGCCGTTCGGGATGGCCGAGGTGCACGGGCCGTCGATGGCGCCCACGCTGCTGCACGGCGACCAGCTGGTGGTCCACTACGGGGCGCCGGTCCGCGCGGGGGACGTGGCCGTGCTGCGCCACCCGTTGCAGCAGGATCTGCTGATCGTCAAGCGGCTGGTGGAACGGCGCGAGGGCGGCTGGTGGGTGCTCGGCGACAATCCGTACGCCGAGGGCGACAGCCGGGTGTTCGGGGCGGTGCCGGAGGAGTTGGTGCTGGGGAGGGTGCGGGCCAGGTTCCGGCCGCCGGCGGACGTTCAGCGTTCGGTGCCCGCGCTGCTTTCCTGGGCCGTCTCGTCGGTGCGGCTGGTGCGGGTGGACCGCTCGGTCTCCAGGCGCTTGCGGGCCCGGTAGGCGGCGACGTTGGCGCGGGTCGCGCAGCGGTCCGAGCAGTAGCGGCGGGAGCGGTTCGTCGAGGTGTCGAGGTAGGCGTTGCGGCACGGCGCCGCCTGGCAGATGCCGAGCCGGTCGACGCCCAGTTCGGTGAGGTGGAAGGCGAGCCCCATGCAGGCCGTCGCCGCGTAGCCCGCGGTGGCGTTCGCCGGGTGGTCCGCGATGTGCATGTGCCAGTCGGGGCGGGCCCCGGCGTCCCCGGCCCGCCCGCGGGGCCCGGCGTCCGGGCCCCGCCCGCCCTTGTCGGCCTTGTCGCCCTTGGCCGCGAGGTCGGTGTGGCCCGAGATCTGCGGGCTGACCGGGAACTCCATCAGCAGCGCGTTCAGCAGATCGACGGCCAGCGCCTCGTCGCCCCGGTCGGCCGCCTCGAAGATCGTGCGCAGCCGGCTGCGCACGCCCCGCAGCCGGGTCACGTCGGCGTCCGTCGCGCGGCGGGCCGCCTGCTGGCTGGTGCCGAAGAGGCCGCGTACGGCGTCGACCGAGGTGAGGGTGTCCTCGCCGCGAGCGGGTTGCTCGGTGTTGACCAGTCGCACGGCGTAGTCCGAGTAATAGGCCAGTTCCACTTGTAGTCCTTACGGAGGCGCTTTAGGGTTGGTAATGGCCGACAGCTATTCGAGGGTATTACGGGTCGGGGCGGGCGTCGTGGCCATGGACGCGGATACGGGCGTGGATGTGGACGTAGATGTAGATGTGGACATGGGCGCGGAGTGCGAGCGCGGGATCAAGAGCGGGAACGGGAGCAGACGTGGCACGGGGTGCGAAGGACGCGATGGACGTGGACAGCGTTGACGGGACGGCCGCCGGCGTGGACTGGCGCGGCTGGCAGGACAGCTGGGACCGGCAACAGGAGTGGTACCTCCCTGACCGCGAGGAGCGCTTCCGGGTCATGCTCGACATGGTCGAGGCGCTCGTCGGCCCCGAACCCGAGGTGTTGGATCTGGCCTGCGGTACGGGAAGTATCACGGACCGGCTGCTCCGGCGGTTCCCGAACGCACGGAGCACCGGCGTCGATCTCGATCCCGCGCTGCTCACCATCGCCCGCGGCCACTTCGCCGACGACCCGCGCGTCACCTTCGTCACCGCCGACCTCCAGGACCCCGGCTGGACGGGAGAACTCCCGCACCGCGCGTATGACGCCGTGCTCACCGCCACCGCACTCCACTGGCTGCCCACGGACGTGCTGCGCACGCTCTACGGGCAGCTCCCGGGCGTACTGCGGGACGGCGGCGTCTTCATGAACGCCGACCACATGCCGGACGACGGCACGCCCCGCATCAGCGCCGCCGAGCGGGCCTTCCGGCACGCCCGGCAGGGCCGCACCAAGGCCGCGGGGGTGCAGGACTGGGAGAGCTGGTGGCAGACCGCGGGCGCCGACCCCGTGCTGGCCGGCCCGGTCGCCCGCCGCTTCGAGATCTTCGGCTCGCACGCCGACGGCGAACCACACCCCGCCGAGTGGCACACGGACGTGCTGCGCGCGGGCGGCTTCGGCGAGGCGCGGGCGATCTGGCGGTCGGTGCCGGACGCGCTGGTGCTGGGGTTGAAGTAGCGGGCTGATCGCCGGGTGAGCCAGTCGCCGGGCGAAGCAGTCGCTGGGTGAGCCAGTCGCCGCGTGAAGCAGTCGCTGAGCGGAGCAGCCTGGCGAGCGCGTGGCCGGGCGGCGAAACGCCCGGCCGACAGCGGCCCCGCCCCCAGACGCCGCGAAGGCGGTACCGGCCCCCTCGGCCCGTACCGCCTTCGCGTACGTCCACAGCGGTCAGCGTCGGGCGACGCCCTCCGCGCGGGCGGCCGCGGCCACCGCCTGGGTGACCGCGGGGGCGACCCGCTCGTCGAACGGCGACGGGATCACGCACTCCGCGCTCAGCTCGTCCGCGACCACCGCGGCCAGCGCCTCGGCCGCCGCGAGCTTCATGCCCTCGGTGATCCGGGAGGCCCGCACCTGGAGCGCGCCCGCGAAGATGCCGGGGAACGCGAGCACGTTGTTGATCTGGTTCGGATAGTCGCTGCGCCCGGTCGCGACCACGGCCGCGTACTTGCGCGCGACCTCCGGGTGGATCTCCGGCGTCGGGTTGGCCATCGCGAAGATCAGCGCGTCCTTGGCCATCGTCGCCACCGCGGACTCGGCGACCGTGCCGCCGGAGACGCCGATGAAGACGTCCGCGCCGTCCAGCGCCGATTCCAGCGAACCGGCGAGCCCGGCCTTGTTGGTGAAGCCCGCCAGGTAGCGCTTGACCTCGGTCAGGTCCTGGCGGTCCGGGTGCACGATGCCCTTGCGGTCGCAGACCGCGACGTCCCCGATGCCCGCCTCGACCAGGATCTTGGCGATCGCGACCCCGGCCGCTCCCGCGCCGGAGATCACCGCGCGCAGCTGGCCCAGCGAGCGGCCGGTGAACTGCGCCGCGTTGCGCAGCGCGGCGAGGGTGACGACCGCCGTGCCGTGCTGGTCGTCGTGGAAGACCGGGATGTCGAGCCGCTCCTGGAGCCTGCGCTCGATCTCGAAACAGCGGGGGGCGGAGATGTCCTCCAGGTTGACGCCGCCGAAGGACGGGGCGAGCCGCACCACGGTCTCGATGATCTCGTCGACGTCGGTGGTGGCGAGCGCGAGCGGGATCGCGTCCACCCCGCCGAACTGCTTGAACAGGATGGCCTTGCCCTCCATCACCGGGAGGGACGCCTCCGGCCCGATGTCACCCAGGCCCAGCACCGCGGTGCCGTCCGTGACGACCGCGACGACCTGGGACTTCCAGGTGTAGTCGTGGACGAGATCGGGCTGCTCGGCGATCGCGCTGCACACCTTCGCGACGCCCGGCGTGTACGCGAGGGACAGGTCGTCGCTGTCGCGGATCGGCACGGTCGCCCGAATGGCCATTTTGCCGCCGCGATGGAGCGCGAAGGCCGGATCGAAGAACTCTTCGTCCGTAGCACTGTCGCTGCGAGGATTGATGATCTCCGCTGCCACTTGTATAACCCCTTAGTCATGAATCAGTTGAGGGTGACCACTCCTGGTTGAGGGGTGGGCGGGCACCGCGTCCGTGCCCCGCCGCGTCGGTTGGCCCGTCGCTGCGGAGGGAGGTACGGACGCCGGGCGCGCCGCACACGCGCCCTGAGCCCCGGATGAGGGGTGTTAGCAGACCTTTGTACCGGAAGACGCTCGCAGCCGACGAGTGAGTTGTGTTGCATCGTTGTGCCGTATGGGCTCGATGCTGCCGAAAGCGGCTCAAGAACTACTCGATGTCCACAGAGTGAGACAAGATATGCGCGACATCGGTCGTGGGCCGAGCGCGGGACCGGTGGCTGGCGTGTCCGGACATGACCGCTGTGTGACGGGGATCGCCGTTATCCGATTTTGACCTGGCTGACTACCTGATCGCAGCCGTCCAGATGGCAAGATGCGCTCATCACACAAGGTCCCGACACTCGAAGACGCGTGCCCTGACCTCGGCCACTGCCTCATCCGCAGGAGGAACCAGCATGACCGCAAGCACCACCCGTCGCGCGACCGCAGCCAGGACGAGGATGGCCGCTGTCGGCGCGATCGCGGTCGCCGGCGCCCTGCTGCTGACCGCGTGCGGCGACCAGACCGAAGAAGCGGACAAGAGCAAGACCGAGAGCGGCAGCGACTCGCTGCACAGCAAGCTGCCGACGGGCATCCAGAAGTCCGGCGTCCTCAAGATCGGTACGGACGCCCAGTACGCCCCGATGGAGTACGAGGAGGGCGGCAAGATCGTCGGCATCGACCCCGACATCGCCGCCGCGCTCGCCAAGGAGCTCGGCGTCAAGGTGCAGTTCACCAACAGCACCTTCGACGGCCTCGTCACCACGCTGAACTCGGGCCGCCAGAACGCCGTCATGTCCGCGATGAGCGACACCAAGGCCCGGCAGGAAGGCCTCGACGACAAGGGCAAGAAGGCCGGCAAGGGCGTCGACTTCGTCGACTACTTCACCTCCGGCGTCTCGCTCCTGGTCAAGAAGGGCAACCCCGAGGGCATCAAGGGACTGGATGACCTCTGCGGCAAGAAGGTCGCCGTCCAGCGCGGCACCATCTACGAGACCACCTTCAAAGACCAGGCCAAGAAGTGCGACAAGGCCGGTGACAAGAAGCTCGCGATCGAGGCCTTCGACACCGACGCCGAGGCGCAGACCCGGGTGAAGGCCGGCGGCGCGGTCGCCGACCTGAACGACTACCCGGTCTCCGCGTACATCGCGAAGAAGGCCGGCGGCGGCAAGGACTTCGAGGTGGCGGGCGGCCAGACCGACGCAGGCCCGTTCGGTATCGCGGTCTCCAAGGACGAGCCCCAGCTGCGCGAGGCCCTCAAGCTGGCGCTGGACAAGATCATCAAGAGCGGCGAGTACACCAAGGTCCTGGAGAAGTGGCAGGTCACGAAGAGCGCGGTCGACAAGGCGAGCATCAATGCCGGCTCCTGATCCACGTGTCCTGGGTTCCACTGAAGGGCAGTCACAGTGACTGACAAGTTCGACAAGGTGCCCGCCGAGGCCTCGCCCGGCGGCGAGCCGGTCTCCAAAGAGTCCGCCACCGCGGTCGCCCCCGAGGCCATCCGCGCCATTCCCGTCCGGCACTACGGCCGCTGGCTCAGCGGCGTGATCGTGCTGGCTCTGCTGGTGACGCTGGTGTACTCGTTCTCCCAGGGCAATGTGCGCTGGGGTACGGTCGGAGATTTCGTCTTCGACCACAGGGTCATCACCGGCGCCGGCAGGACGCTGCTGATCAGCGCGCTCTCCATGATCATCGGCCTGGTGCTGGGCGTCCTGTTCGCGGTGATGCGGATGTCGAAGAACCCGGTGACCAACTCGGTCGCCTGGCTCTACATCTGGCTTTTCCGCGGCACCCCGGTGTACGTACAGCTGGCGCTCTGGTTCAACCTGGCGCTGATCTTCCACTACCTCGACATCCCGTTCATCTACAAGGACGAGATGACGGACGTCATGACGCCCTTCATGTGCGCGCTGCTGGGCCTCGGCCTGAACGAGGGCGCGTACATGGCGGAGATCGTGCGGGCCGGCATCCAGTCGGTGGACGAGGGGCAGAACGAGGCGTCCCACGCGCTGGGCATGACCACGACCCAGACCATGCGCCGGGTCGTGCTGCCGCAGGCGATGCGGGTGATCATCCCGCCGACCGGCAACGAGTTCATCAACATGCTGAAGACCTCGTCACTGGTCACGGTCGTGACCTACCCGGAACTGCTCAGGTCGACCTCGGCGATCGGCGCCACCTCCTTCGCGGTGATGGAGCTGCTCTTCGTCGCCTCGATCTGGTACATCATCCTGACCAGCGTGTTCAGCGTCGGCCAGTACTACCTGGAGCGGCATTACGCGCGCGGCGCGCTGCGCAGTCTGCCGCCGACCCCGTGGCAGCGGGTCAGGACCAATCTGGCCGGCTTCAACAGGAGCTCGCCCGCCTCCGGAGGTGCTTCCGTATGACGACCCCCATGGTGAAGGCCGAGGCCGTCCACAAGTCCTTCGGCCCCGCGCACGTCCTCAAGGGTATCGACCTTGAGGTCGCGCCGCGCGAGGTGTCCTGTCTGATCGGCCCGTCCGGCTCCGGCAAGTCCACCTTCCTGCGGTGCATCAACCACCTGGAGAAGGTGAACGCCGGCCGCCTCTCGGTCGACGGCAAGCTGGTCGGCTACCGGCAGAAGGGCGACAAGCTCTACGAGCTCAAGGACAGCGAAGTCGCCCTCCAGCGCCGCGACATCGGCATGGTCTTCCAGCGCTTCAACCTCTTCCCGCACATGACGGCCGTCCAGAACATCATGGAGGCGCCGATCCAGGTCAAGCGCGAGTCGAGGGCGGACGCGCACCACCGGGCGATGGAACTCCTCGACCGGGTCGGCCTGAGCGAGAAGTCGGGCAGCTACCCCTCGCAGCTCTCCGGCGGCCAGCAGCAGCGCGTCGCCATCGCGCGGGCGCTCGCCATGCAGCCGAAGCTGATGCTCTTCGACGAGCCGACCTCGGCGCTCGACCCCGAGCTGGTCGGCGAGGTCCTCGACGTCATGCGCGGTCTCGCCGAGGACGGCATGACGATGATCGTCGTCACCCATGAGATGGGCTTCGCCCGCGAGGTCGGCGACGCGCTGGTCTTCATGGACGACGGCATGGTCGTGGAGTCAGGCAACCCGCGCGAGGTGCTGAGCGACCCGCAGCACGAGCGGACGAAGTCCTTCCTGTCGAAGGTGCTGTAGCGAGAGCGTGCTGGACGCGCCGGTGGCGTGAACGCGAGGGCGGTACGGGCCGGTCGGCCCGTACCGCCCTCGCGCGTGCGGCCCGCCCGGGGCCGTGCCCGCCGGAGAGGCCGTCGGCGCGGCGCTCCCGTGGCGCTCCCGCGGCGGGTCCGGGCGCAGGCCCGGGCGCTGGGCCCGCCGGGGGAGCCGGGCGGGCTGCGGGGAGTGTCACACCCCCGCGTGCTTCCACCGCGCCTCGCCCGCGTCCTATCGTCAGGTCCATGTTCGCTGCCTACGCTGCCCGTATTGACCGTGACCAGCCGCTGAACGGACTCGAACTGGGGGAGCGGCCGGCCCCGGACGCGCGGCCCGGCTGGACGACCGTCGACGTCAGGGCGGCCTCCCTCAACCACCACGACCTGTGGTCGCTGCGCGGGGTCGGGCTCGGCGAGAAGTCGCTGCCGATGATCCTGGGCTGCGACGCGGCCGGGACCGACGAGGACGGCAACGAGGTCGTCCTGCACTCCGTCATCGGCCAGAGCGGCCACGGCGTGGGCCCCGACGAGCCGCGCTCCATCCTCACCGAGCGCTACCAGGGCACCTTCGCGGAGCGGGTGAGCGTCCCGTCCTGGAACGTGCTGCCCAAGCCCGCCGAGCTGACCTTCGAGGAGGCTGCCTGCCTGCCGACAGCCTGGCTGACCGCGTACCGGATGCTCTTCAGCAACGCGGGCGTACGGCCCGGCGACAGCGTCCTGGTGCAGGGCGCGGGCGGCGGCGTCGCCACGGCCGCGATCGTGCTGGGCGCGGCGGCGGGCCTGCGGATGTTCGCGCCGAGCCGCGGCGAGGCCAAGCGGCGGCGGGCCGTGGAGCTGGGCGCGGAGGCGGCCTTCGAGAGCGGCGAGCGGCTGCCGCACCGCGTCGACGCGGTCATCGAGACGGTCGGCGCGGCCACCTGGTCGCATTCGGTCAAGTCCCTCAAGCCGGGCGGCACCCTGGTCATCTCCGGCGCGACGAGCGGCCCGAACCCGGCCGCCGCCGAGCTCAACCGGATCTTCTTCCTGGAGCTGAGGATCGTCGGCTCGACGATGGGCAGCAAGGAGGAGCTGACGTCCCTGCTGAGCTTCTGCGCCGCCACCGGCGTACGGCCCGTCATCGACACCGTGCTGCCGTTGGACCGGGCCCGCGAGGGCTTCGAGAAGATGGCGGGCGGGGAGCTGATCGGGAAGGTCGTGCTCACGGTCTGAGGCGCGGGACGGGGGAGCGGGTCTGAGGAGTGGGACGGGGGGCCGGGCGCGGGCGGCTCCCGTACGTCCCCTACGTCCCGTTGTCCCGCACGTCCTCTTGCCGGTCGCGGCCGGCCCTGTTTGGATGTCCGGCATATGACGGCCCATCAGGGGCGGTCGGGGCCAGGGGGATTCATGCGCAAGCCGGTACTGGTCGCGGTCCTGGCGGCGCTCGCCCTGCTGGTGCCCGAGGCGGCGGGCGCGCGACCGGCCGATCCGCCCGGGCCCGCGCGCTCCCCGGCCCGCGCCGCCGGCATCCCGCCGCTGACCGACGAGCACGGCCGCACGCTGACCCTGCGCGGCTGGAACGTCGAGGACAAGGCGCACCGGGGCGCCGACGCGTTGAGCGCCGTCACCGAGCGGCACTTCCGGGACATGGCGGCGGCGGGCTTCAACACCGCCCGGCTGCTGGTCTTCTGGGACGACCTGGAGCCGGAGCGCGGGCAGTACAGCGAGCGCTACCTGCGCAAGATCGAGCGGATTCTCGGCTGGGCGCAGCGGCACCGCGTCCGGGTCGTCATCGACGCGCACCAGGACGTCTACGGGCCCGCGTTCGGGACGCACCGGGGCATCCCGGAGTGGGCGACCCGCACCGACGGCCTGCCCTACACGCCCAACCCGGACGACTGGTTCTCGGAGTACTTCCAGCCCGCCGTGCAGGCCGCCTTCGAGCACCTCTACGAGGACGCGGACCTCCAGCGGGCGCAGGCCCGGATGTGGCAGGTGCTGGCCCGGCGGCTCGCCCGGCAGCCCGCCGTGCTCGGCTACGACCTGATCAACGAGCCGATGGGCCGCATCCGCGACGGCGAGGAACTGCCCACAGCCGCACGCCGGATCGAGCGCGAGCAGCTCACCCCGATGTACAACCGGATCGCGGACGCGGTGCGCGAGGTCGACCGGCGCAGCTGGCTGTTCGTCGAGCCGACCCCGATCGTGGGCGAGGGCGTGCCGACCGGGCTGGGCAGGATCGATGACCCCAAGGTCGTCTACGCGCCGCACTTCTACAACGCCGCGATGGAGGCGGGCCGGGACTACGACCCCTCGGCCGGCTGGATCGAGGCGTACGAGGCCGCCGTCACCCGCTACCCGCGCGAGCGGGGCGTCCCGGTGGTGGTGGGGGAGTGGGGGCCGCTCAACAACGAACTGCCGCTGATGGGGCGCTTCTACGAGGACGCCCTCGCCTCCATGGACCGCTACAGCTCCGGCTGGGCGGGCTACGTGTGGTGCTACGGCGGCGGCTACTGCGCCGTCGACCGCGACGGGCGCTTCCGGCGCAACAAGGAGCGCACCGCCCGCCCGTACGCCCCCGCCGTCTCCGGCGCCGTCCGCTCCGACGCGTACGACCCGGCGGCCGGCCGGTACCGCCTCGCCTACGCGCCCCGCCGGCTCGGCACCACCGAACTGTCCCTGCCGCCCACCGCCACCGGCTGGCGGATACGGGTGGCCGGCCCGGCCGCGACCAGGACCCGGGTCGTACGCCCCGGCGAGCGCGGAACGGTCCTGATCCGCGCTCGGCCCACCGCGCACAGCCCGGTCACGGTGACGGTCACGCCGCGCGGCTAGCCGCGGGCACGTTCGCGTCGTCGGCGGCCCGCTGCTGCTGCGGAGCGGTCACGAGCCACTGGCTGACCAGCGTGGTTCCATGTCGGGCCGCCGGAGCCGGGACAAGGACAGGGCCCCGAGCGGACTGCGGGCCTTGCCCTGGGGCGGACCCTGGCCGGGCCTCGGGCCCGGACCGCGGCCGGGCTTCGGACCGGACCCGGAGCTGAACATCGGAGCCGGGCTACGTGACGTGGATCGTGCCGATGCCCAACGTGCTCCGGGCGGGCAGGATGCTGGACGTGAACACCGCGCCCAGCAGCGGGTTCACCAGCTGCGCGAGCCGCTCCGCGCGGGCCCGGCCCAGGGCCCGCCAGGGGCCCGCGGCCAGTTCGTCGGTGAGCCGCTCGACCGGGTTGCGGCCCTTTTTGGCCTGTTCCGTCGCCCGGCCCTCGGCGTCGAGCCAGCCGCGGGCGTACAGCCGGCTGCGGGCCGCGCTCCACTCCTGTTCGGTCCAGCCCCGGCCGGCGAACGCGGCCTCCGGCGCGGCGCCGACCGCGGCGAACGAGACCAGCGACTCGCACGGGTCGAGGCCGTTGGTGAGCAGCGCCGCGAGGTGTCCGTCGCCGCGGTGTTCGCGCAGCACGGTGATGGCCTGCCAGAGCACCAGGTGCGGTTCGTCCGGCCAGGGCAGGTCGCGGTTGGCCGCGGCGAGCGGGCGGGCGGCGGCCGTCGCGTTCTCGGCGGCCTGCCGGGCCAGCGCGGCGGCCTCGGCCAGCTCCGGCACGGGGACGCGGTCGCCGATCAGGCCGCGTAACACCCGGTCCATCGCGCGCAGCCGGGCGGCGAGCACCTGCTCGGGCGTGGCCGTCGACCAGATGGCCGGGACGTACCGGGCGATCATCCGCGGGCTGAAGCTGTAGAACGTGCCGGCCACCAACTCGGGCCCGGCCGCGCCCAGCGGGGCCGTGCGCCAGGCGAAGTAGCGGGGCCAGCGGGACTCGACGTCATAGCCGAGGGCCGCGGCTTCCTCGGCTGCCTGCGGGGCGAAATAGAGCGTGGCGTGGATGGGCTCCAGCCGGTGCCACATCCGGCGGGCCAGACCGGGGTATTCCGACATCGCGCACCTCGTTGATCAAGATCCCTGTGTGCTGCGGGAGTTGACTCTAAACGCCCGCCGCGGATCTGGCTGCCCCCTCGCCGGGGTTCGACCGGCGAGGAGCAGGGGAGGCCGGCCGGCGCGCTGCCGGAGCGGGCCGTCGCCCGTCGGGTGTTCCCGGGCGGCGGCCCCTCGTACGGCCGGTCAGGCGCTCGGAGCGCGCAGCGCGGCCCCGATGCGGGCGGCCGCTGTGGAGAGGTGCCGGCGGGCGTCCTTGAGCTGGCCGGCGCTCACGCCGTGGTCGCGCGCGGCGTCCCGGATGTCGTCGCGGAAGCGGTCGAGCAGCCGGTCCAGGTCGCGGGACGGGTCGTCGGTGACGGCGGTGTCCCGCGCCCACTCGGGCTCGGGTTCGGCTGGGTCCTGACCGGCCGAAGGCCCGCCCGTGGGCCCGCCCGTGGGCCCGCTCAGGGGCTCGCCCAGGGGCTCGCTCAAGGGTCCGGATCCGCTGGAGGCCGGCGCGTGCTCCTGCTGTTTGTCCAGGTCGACGCGTTCGACGCGTTCCCCGGTGACGTCGGCCGCGCCGGCATCCCGCCGGGCGTCGGCGGGCGCCTCGGCGCGGGTGTCGTCGCCGGGGGCGGCCGACCGCGCCTGCTGCGCGTCGCCGATCCGGCTCATGCCGCGCGACACCTCGGCCAGGCCCTCGCGCACCGCGCTCTGCCAGTCGCCGGTCCGCAGATGGTCCTGCGTCTGCTCCTGTACGCGCTTGGCGATCCGCTGGACCTCCTCGCGCGCGAAGTCCTGGGCGTCCTTGGCCTGCTTGCGGGCCCGCTGCGCGTCCTGCCGGGCGCGCCGGCTCTCCTCCTTGGCGCGGCGGGCCTGCTCCTTCCATTCGTCCTTCGCGCGCCGGAACTCCTCCCTGGCCTGCCGCCAGGACTCCTTGTCGCCGAACGCGCCGTCGAAGTACGCCGAGGCGTCGGGGAAGCCGGGGTCCGAGGACTCGGCGTCGCCGTCGCCGCCCTGGCCGGACGGCTTCGTACGGGTCCGCTGCGCGGCCTCGCGCATCTCGCGGCGCAGGTCATCGGCGGAGCCGCGGACGTCGTCGCGGATCTCGGCGGCGAGTACGGAGACCGACTCCCGGATCTCCAGTTCCAGATCGGCCAGCTCGCCCTGGCGGTCGGCGAGTTCGGCGCGGCCGGCGTCGGTGATGGAGTAGACCTTGCGGCCGCCCTCGGTGGCGTGCGTGACCAGGCCCTCGGCCTCCAGCTTGGAGAGCCGGGGGTAGACGGTGCCGGCGGAGGGCGCGTACAGGCCGTCGAAGCGCTCCTCCAGCAGCCGGATCACCTCGTAGCCGTGCCGCGGGGCCTCGTCGAGCAGCTTGAGCAGGTAGAGGCGCAGTCGGCCGTGGGCGAAGACGGGGGGCATCTCAGAGCACCTTCTTGTCGGCCTTGCCGGCCTGGTCGGCGGGGGCGTCCCCCGCGGTGGATCCGGCGGTGGATCCGGCGGTGGATCCGGCGGTGGATCCGGCGGTGGGTTCCGGGCCGGCCGGGGCGGGCCCGGGGGCGTCGGCGGGCGGGGCGGCCGGCTCGTCGTGCGCGGGCCGGCGCAGCAGGGCGACCGCCCCCGAGACGGTGGTGAGCTTGAGCCTGCCGCTGCCCGAGCCGAGCCGGCCGGTCACCCTCCCCCCGCTACCGCCGGGGGTGCCCCCAGCCCCCCACTGGCCGTCGACCCGCAGGTCCTCGAAGGCGTTGGAGAGGGTGCCGCTCGCGGTGCTGGCTTCCACCTCGGCGTCGGCCGGGTGCGGCAGCCGGATGGCGATCTCGCCGGAGACGCTGGTCAGGCTGATGTCGGGCCCCTTCGCGGCCCCTTCGCGGCCCCTTCGCGGCTCGGCGGCAGGAGGTCGACGATCATATTGCCGCTGACCGAGTCGGCCCGTACGGCCGATCCCGCGCCCTCGATGACCGTGAGGTCGCCGGAGACCGAGTTGAAGCGCAGGTCGCCGGTGAGGCCCTGCGCCTCGACGCGGCCCGAGACGGTGTCGGCGCGGACCCGGCCGGTCAGGCCGACGAGGGTGCTGTCACCGGAGACGCCGCGCACGTCGGTGCGGCCGTCGATGCCGGTGACGACGGCGGCCGCACCGACGACGCCGACCTCGACGCGGGTGTCCGCCGGGACGGTCACCGAGACGACGGCGCTACGGTGCCAGCCCTTGCGGTCGAGCCACTTGAGGAAGCCCTTCCAGGGGAGGTCGTCGTAGGCGACGGTCAGGACGCCGTCCCGGTGGGTGACTGTCAGCGGCGGGCCGTCGACGGAGGTGACCTCAAGCCGCGCGCCGGGGCGGCCCCCAGCGGTGGCCGGGGAGGGGTCGGTGCTGCCGACGACGTTGACGGTTCCGCCGACGAGCCGCACGTTGAGCGAGGTGACGGGCTCGTCGAAGGTGAGCTTCTGTGGTTCGGCGACCGACCACTCGGACTGGGCTGACACGTTGGCCTCCCCTGGGCGTAGGTGAACGACGCAACATGTCGCGTCTGTCGATAGACACGATATATCGCGTGGTGGGGAAGTCAACTGTGCGGGTCGCGACAGGTCGCGAGCCGGCGGGAGTTCGCGGATACCGGGCCGCCGGTGGACGGGTGTCCTCAATCGCCGGACAGGCTTGATTTTGAGCGCGTTGGGGGGCGCCTCCCGGCCGGAGGCTGAGGGAGGCCTGAACTTAGCCCCTACTCGTCGTCCTCGCTGTCGTCCAGGCGGGCCAGCCACGTCGCCAGGCGTTCCACCGGGATTTCGAAGTCCGGGTTGAGGTCGACGAACTCGCGCAGCCGCTCGGCGACCCAGCCGAGCGATACGTCCTCCTCGCCGCGCCGGGTCTCCAGCTCTTCGATGCCGCGGTCGGTGAAGTACATGGCGTGCTCCAGTAAGGGTCGCCCCGGCGGCCCAGGCCGCCGGGTGAAATCAGGATCGGGATCGGGATCGGCCGGGATCGGGCCGGGTACGGACGAGGGGCCCGGACCGTGGAGAACGGTCCGGGCCCCACAGCGTACGTACGCCGGTCAGATCCGGTCAGATGTCGAAGACCTCGTTGACGAGCGCTGCCTGCTCGGCCTGGTGACGCTTGGCCGAACCGACCGCCGGGGACGAGGACGCCGGGCGCGAGACACGGCGCAGCCGGTCCTCGCTCTCCACGTCCGCGCCGACCGCCAGGTCGAGGTGATCGATCAGGTTGAGCGCGATGAACGGCCACGCGCCCTGGTTGGCCGGCTCCTCCTGGACCCAGAGGTAGTGCTCGGCGTTGCTGTACTTCGAGATCTCGGCCTGGATCTCCGCGCCGGGCAGCGGGTACAGCCGCTCGATGCGGATGACCGCCGTGTCCGTCGCGCCGCGCTTCTCCTTCTCCGCCGCGAGGTCGTAGTAGACCTTGCCGGAGCAGAAGACGACCTTGCGGACCGCGGTGGCCTCCACGGTGTTCTCGTCGCCGATCACCGGGCGGAAGCCGCCGGTGGTGAACTCTTCCGCCTTTGACGCCGCCGCCTTCAGACGCAGCATCGACTTCGGGGTGAAGACGATGAGCGGCTTGTGGTGCGGGTTGTGGACCTGCCAGCGCAGCAGGTGGAAGTAGTTCGACGGCAGCGTCGGCATGGCGACCGTCATGTTGTTCTGCGCGCACACCTGGAGGAAGCGCTCAGGACGGGCCGAGGAGTGGTCCGGGCCCTGGCCCTCGTAGCCGTGCGGCAGCAGCAGTGTGACGCCGGACGTCTGGTTCCACTTCTGCTCGGCCGAGGTGATGAACTCGTCCACCACGGTCTGCGCGCCGTTGACGAAGTCACCGAACTGCGCTTCCCACAGCACCAGCGACTCCGGGCGGGCCAGCGAGTAGCCGTACTCGAAGCCCATCGCCGCGTACTCGCTGAGCAGCGAGTCGTAGACGTTGTAGCGCGCCTGGTCCTCGGAGAGGTACAGCAGCGGGGTGTAGTCGTCGCCGGTCTCCCGGTCGACGAGCACCGCGTGCCGCTGCCCGAAGGTGCCGCGGCGGGAGTCCTGGCCGGACAGCCGGACCGGGGTGCCCTCCATGAGCAGCGAGCCGATGGCGAGGGTCTCGCCCATGCCCCAGTCGATGGTGCCGTCCTCGACCTGCGCCGCCCGCCGCTGCAACTGCGGCAGCAGACGCGGGTGGACGGTGATCCGGTCGGGGATGTTGACCTGCGACTCGGCGATCCGCTTGACGACTTCCTGGCTGATCGCTGTGTTCAGCGCCACCGGGAACTCGACCTGCGGCTGCGGGAGATCGGCCGGAGCCGGGACGGAGGTGGTGGCCTCACGGACCTCCGTGAACACCTTCTCCAACTGGCCCTGGAAGTCCTGCAGCGCCTGCTCGGCCTCTTCCAGCGTGATGTCGCCGCGACCGATGAGGGACTCGGTGTAGAGCTTGCGCACCGAGCGCTTCTTGTCGATCAGGTCGTACATCAGCGGCTGGGTGAAGCCGGGGTTGTCGCTCTCGTTGTGACCGCGACGGCGGTAGCAGACGAGGTCGATCACGACGTCCTTGTTGAACGCCTGACGGAACTCGAAGGCCAGCCGCGCTACACGGACCACGGCCTCCGGGTCGTCGCCGTTCACATGGAAGATCGGCGCTTCGATCATCCGCGCCACATCGGTGCAGTACATCGAGGAGCGTGCCGACTCAGGCGCCGCGGTGAAGCCGACCTGGTTGTTGATGACGATGTGCACGGTGCCGCCGGTGCGGTAGCCGCGCAGCTGGGACATGTTGAGCGTCTCGGCCACCACGCCCTGCCCCGCGAAGGCCGCGTCGCCGTGCAACTGGACGGGCAGGACCGTGAAGTCCGTACCGCCCTTGCCGATGACGTCCTGCTTGGCGCGGGCGACGCCCTCGACGACCGGGTCGACCGCTTCCAGGTGGGACGGGTTGGCGGCGAGCGAGACGGTGATCTGCTCACCGTCCAGACCGGTGAAGGTGCCCTCGGCGCCCAGGTGGTACTTGACGTCGCCGGAGCCGTGCATCGACTTCGGGTCGAGGTTGCCCTCGAACTCCCGGAAGATCTGCGCGTACGACTTGCCGACGATGTTGGCGAGCACGTTCAGCCGGCCGCGGTGGGCCATGCCGATGACGACCTCGTCCAGACGCGACTCGGCGGCCGCGTCGAGGACCGCGTCCAGCATCGGGATGACGGACTCGCTGCCCTCCAGCGAGAAGCGCTTCTGGCCGACGTACTTCGTCTGCAGGAACGTCTCGAAGGCCTCGGCGGAGTTGAGCCGGCGCAGAATGCGCAGCTGCTCCTCGCGCTCCGGCTTGGAGTGCCCGCGCTCCACCCGGTCCTGGACCCACTTGCGCTGCTTCGGGTCCTGGATGTGCATGAACTCGACGCCCACCGTGCGGCAGTACGAGTCGCGGAGCACGCCCAGGATGTCGCGCAGCTTCATCATCGGCCGGCCGGCGAAACTGCCGACCGCGAACTCGCGCTCCAGGTCCCACAGGGTGAGGCCGTGCTCGATGACGTCGAGGTCGGGGTGCTTGCGCTGGCGGTACTCCAGCGGGTCGGTGTCGGCCATGACGTGGCCGCGGACCCGGTAGGAGTGGATCAGCTCGAAGACGCGGGCGGCCTTGGTGACGTCGTCGTCGTGCGTCGCGTCGATGTCCTTGAGCCAGCGGACCGGCTCGTAGGGGATGCGCAGCGCCTCGAAGATGTCGTCGTAGAAGCCGTTCTCGCCGAGCAGCAGCAGGTTCATCTGGCGCAGGAACTCGCCGGACGCCGCACCCTGGATGACCCGGTGGTCATAGGTGCTGGTCAGCGTCATGACCTTGGAGATGCCCAGCCGGTTCAGGGTGTCCTGGGAGGTGCCCTGGAACTCCGCCGGGTAGTCCATCGCGCCGACGCCCAGGATGAGGCCCTGACCGGGCATCAGGCGCGGCACGGAGTGCACGGTGCCGATGCCGCCGGGGTTGGTCAGCGAGGCGGTGACGCCGGTGAAGTCGTCCATCGTCAGCTTGTTCGCGCGAGCGCGGCGGACGATGTCCTCGTACGCCTGCCAGAACTCGAAGAAGTTGAGCGTCTCGGCCTTCTTGATCGCCGCGACGACGAGCTGGCGGTCGCCGTTCGGCTTGACCAGGTCGATCGCGAGGCCGAGGTTGATGTGCTCCGGCTTGACGAGGGTCGGCTTGCCGTCCTTCTCGGTGAACGAGTGGTTCATCGAGGGCATGGCCTTCAGCGCCTGCACCATGGCGTAGCCGATGAGGTGCGTGAAGGAGACCTTGCCACCGCGAGCGCGCTTGAGGTGGTTGTTGATGACGATGCGGTTGTCGAACAGCAACTTCACCGGAATCGCCCGCACGGAGGTTGCCGTGGGCAGCTCCAGCGAAGCGTTCATGTTCTTCACCACAGCGGCCGAAGGGCCGCGCAGCGTGACGTACTCCGGGCCGGACGCCTCGGGCGCCTTGGCGGCGGGTGCCGCCTTCGCGCCGGCCGGCTTGACCGGTGCGGCGGCAGCCGTCGCAGGCGCGGGACCCGTAACAGGCACAGCGGGCACAGCCGACGCAGCAGGTGCGGCGGCGGGCTTGGCCGGTGCGGCCTGCGGCGCGCTCGCGCCCTGGCCGTCCGCGGCGGTGACGCCGACCGAAGCCGGCTTCTGCGCCACGGGAGCCGCTACCGGGGCCTGTGGCCGGTCGGAGACGGAGATGTCGGGAGTGGCGGAGCCTGCTCCCGGCTTTGCGGCCGGGGCATCCGCCCCGGGCTGAGCCTGCGGCGGCGTGACCGTCGCAGTTCCCGGCTTGTAGTCGGCGAAGAAGTCCCACCAGGCTCGGTCGACCGAGTTCGGGTCCTGGAGGTACTGCTGGTAAATCTCGTCGACGAGCCACTCATTGGGACCGAAGGCGGTCGCAGGGTCTTTACCCTGCCCGTCCTTGTCGGTCGAGATGCTCGAGGTGTTGGGGGACTGTGGCGACACGGCGGCAACCGCCCTCTTCCGCTTCCTAAGGTGGTGGACAGCGGGAATAAAGGCTACGCCTCCAGGGACCTCTGGTGCAGTCCACACAGGCCTGTCGTCGTGCAAGTCACACCGACAAGCGGGTTTCGGCGCAGGATTTGGCGGGAAACACCCGAGGTTCCGTTGCGTAACGGGAACGCACGAGCGCTGTCGTGGCCGCTGCCGCCCACAACCGCTGCGCGACCCGGATGGATCACGCGCTTCCGTTCACGACCATACGTCAACCGGACGGCTTAACGGTTCCGGGGAGAGTGACGAGGATGCGGCAGCCGCGCGGGGATTCGGCCACTCCGATCCTGCCGCCGTGCAGATCTACCGCCCAGCGGGCGATGGCCAGCCCGAGTCCGGTACCTCCGTCGCTGCCCGGTCCGTGCGGATTGACCGCCGCGCCGCGGCTGAAGCGCTCGAAGACGTGGTGCCGCTCGGCCTCCGGAATGCCGGGACCCTCGTCCTGCACCTCCAGCTCCAGGCTCTCCGGCGCGGCGCCGCGCCGGGCCCGCACGGTGACCCTGCCGTGCCGGGGGCTGTGCTTGACCGCGTTGTCGATGAGGTTGGCCACCACCTGGTGCAACCGCTCCGCGTCCGCGTGCGCGGTGAGCTCCGGCGGGGAGACGTCCAGATGCAGATGGACGTCCGTCCTGGAGGCGTTGCCCGAGCCCGAGGCCAGCACGCTCGCGCTGCGGCTCATACTCGCTTCCTTCAGCACACCGGACAGATACGGCCACACCTCGAAGCGGCGGGCGTGCAGCGGCACCACGCCGTTGTCCAGCCGGGACAGGTCCAGCAGGTGCTCCACCAGGCTGCCGAGCCGCTCGGTCTGCCGCAGGGCCGTGCGCATCGTCTCCGGGTCGGCCTCCGAGACCCCGTCCACGACGTTCTCCAGCACCGCGCGCAACGCGGCGCACGGGGTGCGCAGCTCGTGCGAGACATTGGCCACCAGCTCCTTGCGGTGCTGGTCCACGGCCTCCAGATCGGCGGCCATCCGGTTGATCGTGGCGGCCAGATCGCCCAGCTCGTCGCGCCGGCCGGCCCGCACCCTGCGGGTGTAGTCGCCGTGCGACATCGCGCGGGCGGCCGTCGTCATCTCGTCCAGCGGGGCCGTCAGGCTGTGCGCCACGAACTGGGTGATCAGCATCGAGGCGATGACTGAGAAGATCGTGATGAAGCGCAGCTCGGTGTCCGTGCGCAGCGCCACCATCAGCAGTCCGGTGGTGATGAACACCGAGACGACGACGAGCAGCCCCAGCTTGGCCTTGATCGAGAACGGCCGAAGATCGCTCCAGGGGCGTGTCTTGAAGCCGCCGCCGGCGTCGGATCCGCCGCCGGCGGCGGTGCCGTTCCGGGAGGTCCTCCCGGAGCCGTTCCCGGGGCCGCTCATGGCGCCGGGGTCTCCAGGGCATAGCCCACGCCGTGCACGGTACGAATCCGCTCCGCCCCGATCTTCCGGCGCAGCGCCTTGATGTGGCTGTCCACGGTCCGGGTGCCGGAGGCGTCCGCCCAGTCCCACACCTCGGCGAGCAACTGCTCGCGGGAGAGCACGGCGCGCGGCGTGTGGGCCAGGCAGACCAGCAGGTCGAATTCGGTCGGCGTGAGGTGGACGTCCTCGCCGCGCACCCGCACCCGGCGCTGCGCGTGGTCGACCTCCAGCTCGCCGAGCCGCAGGATGCCGCTGCGCGGGGTGTGCGCGGCCTGGGCGGCCCGCTCGACCCGTCTGAGCAGGACGTGCACCCGCGCCGCCAGCTCGCGCATCGAGAACGGTTTGGTCATGTAGTCGTCCGCGCCGACTCCGAGGCCGACGAGCATGTCGGTCTCGTCGTCCCGCGCGGTGAGCATCAGCACCGGCAGCGGTCGCCGCGCCTGCACCCGACGGCACACTTCGAGGCCGTCGAAGCCGGGCAGCATCACGTCCAGCACGAGCAGATCGGGCTGCCACGCCTCGGCCGTCTCCACGGCCGAAGGGCCGTCGCCCGCCGTCTGTACTTGGAAGCCCTCGGCGCGCAGCCGGGCCGCGATGGCGTCGACGATCGTCGAGTCGTCCTCGACGACCAGTACCCGGCGCTGGGCGCCGGGGGTCGCTGCGGCCGTGCCGCCGTGGGTGGCCTGTGTTTGATCCATCGCCCCGCCCCTGCGTGATCCCTGGCCAGGCCGCTAAGGCCTGTCGCGCCTGTCGCGCCTGCTGGGATGCAGCGTAAGGGCAGGACGGACGGCTCGGCTACGCGCCCCGGATCGCGAGATGCACCACGTCAGGGACGCCCCGGACAACTTGGATCTCTTCCGTACGAACGTCCCTGAACCCGGCATTCCGCAGCGCGTCCTCGAACGCGGCCGACGGCCGGGACGACCAGAGCGCCAGCACTCCGCCCGGAGTCAGGCACTCGCGGCAGGCGGCGAGACGGGTGGGGCCGTAGAGGTTTTCGTGTTCGTCGGCGACGGTCCAGTCGGGCCCGTTGTCGATGTCCAGGCAGAGCGCGTCGTACCGCCGGGCCGCCGCCCCCGTACGGAGGTACGCGACCAGATCGGTGTGCACGACCTCGCCGCGCGGGTCGGCGAGGGCCGCCCCGGAGACGCTGTCGAGCGGGCTCCGGCGGTGCCAGTCGATGACGGCCCGCTCGCGCTCGACGACGGTGATCCGCCCCCAGCGCGGCTCGGCGGCGGCCTCGGCGAGCGAGAAGCCGACGCCGAGCCCGCCGATGAGCAGCGCCGGGCGGACGCGGCCTGCGGGCAGCGCGTCCAGGGCCGCGCGGACCAGCAGCCGCTCGGAGCGACCGTCGGAGGTGTCCATCAGGAAGCAGCCGTTGGCGATGATCTCGTAGACCCCGCCCCTGGCTCCGTTCCTGCCCCTGTCCCTGTCCCTGCCCCTGCCCCCGCCCCCGCTTCGGCGCCGGAGCACCACCTCGCCGTACGGGCCTTCGCGGCGCTCCAGCGTCACAGGCGCTTCGTGGAAGGCGTCGATGTCGATGTCGTGCTGCGGCGGCATGGGCTCGGACCTCCGGGGCGGAAGGGGGCGGGATGTGGGGATTGGGGGCATGGGCCTCTGGTTTGGACGTATTTTGGCCGGACCGGCGGGTCTGGGTCCACCGCTATTCGGCCACCGCTGGATGGAGCGCGCACGGACGCTGCGGAGGGGGCGCGGGTTGCCTTATGTGACCGGGGTCACTGACAGGGAAGGGCGCGGTGGCTGAATCTGCGTGTTGTTCTTGACGAACGGTGTGTGCGCGGCGACCCAGGGAACACGGTCGTGGCACCACCGGGGCGCGGCGCGCGGACGCCGGGCCCGCGATACGGACCCATGGGGCCGACCCGTGGCAACCCGTGAGGAAGGGGCGTCGACGCGGTGACGTGGCCAGAGACGACCGGTGTACGGGCTGCGGGCCGGCAGCGGACAGGTGAGCGCGCTACGGGCACGCCGTTGACGAGCGCGCTGACGGGCATTCCGCGCCAGCGTGCGGTCACCTCCGGGCGGCGGAACGAGGCGGTGGCGGGCGGCGCCGGGTCGACCGGGGCAGCCGGCTCGGCGACGCTGACACCGGCTGCGATCCCGGCCTCGGTATCGGCTGCGACGACTGCCGCGAGCGCTGCCGCGCCGACTGCCGTGACCGCCCCGACCCCCGTCCTGCGGACGGCCCTGCGCCGGCTCGGCCGGCTGCTGCCGACGCCCGTCGGGACGCCGTTCACCTTCTGCTACGCGCTGGTCCTCATCGCCACCACCGTCTTCGCCGACCTCGGGAACCAGACGACCGTCTCGCTGCTGCTGCGCGGCTCCAGCACGGATGTCGCGCATCTGGCCCAGACGCCGCTGCTGGTGCTGTTCGCCAGCACCCTCTGGGTCGCGGGCGGCCTGCTCTCCCCGTACGCCCTCGGTTTCCTGCTGGTGCTCACCGCGCTGGAGCGCCGGATCGGCGGGCTCCGTACCGCCGCCGTCTTCCTGCTCGGCCATGTACTGGCCACCCTCGCCACCGAACTCCCGGTCGCGGTCGCGGTGGCGGTCGGCCACCTGCCCGAGGCGTCGCTGCACCGGCTCGACTACGGCATCAGCTTCGGCCTGATGGCCTCCACCGGCGCGCTCGCCGGGCTGCTGCGGCCCTGGCTGCGGTGGGCCGTCCTGGGCGGCGTCGGGGCGATGCTGCTCAGCGACCTCGTCGAATTCAGCGACCCGCTCACCAACTGGGGCCACCCGCTGTCACTGCTGATCGGGGTCGCCGCCTGGCCGCTGGTCAGGGCCTGGTCCCGCGACGGCGGCCTCGGCCGCGCGAGCCGCCGCGCCCCGCTGAACTCCCCTCAGGTCCCGGGCCGCGACCCGGACCCCTCGGCGCGAGGGCCGCGCAGCGCGTAGAGCGCCGCACCCACCACGAACGCGGCCCCGGCCGTCCACCAGGACGCCGGCTGCGGCCCCGGCTGCATCGGCCACGCCCACACGGCGGCCCGACCGCCCGGCGCGGGCGGCGCGTTCAGGTGGACCGCGCTGATGTACGCGAGCATCGGCAGCCGGCTCAGCCGGGCGCCGATCAGCGCCGCCGCCGCAGCGGTGACCCCGATGCCGCCCAAGGAGATGCGGATCATCGCGGGCGCGCCGCCGGTTCGCGGATCGGCCGGCTGATGCGACCGGAGGGGGCCCGCCGGAGGGGGAACGTCAGAGGGGGAACACCGCACCCGACATCCAGCGTTCCCGTGCCGAGGACCGGCGGCCGACGACCGAATGCCGAAAAGCCGTCGTCCCCGAGCACCTCTCCCCCGATCGCTCACAGCGAACACCCCCAGGGGAACAACAGCAGCCCCCCAAGCATTGAGTCCACATAGCTCAACTTGATTGCCGAAGGGGAGATCATGGCTTCGTCGTCCGTATCGCTCACACTGCCCGTACTACCCCTCGATGACGAGGTCGTTCTGCCAGGCATGGTGGTGCCGCTCGACCTGTCCGACACCGAAGTGCGAGCCGCCGTGGAGGCCGCGCAGTCCGCCGCCGAGGCGGGCGGCAAGCCGCGGGTGCTGCTCGTGCCGCGGATCGACGGCAGCTACCCGGACGTCGGGGTGCTCGGCCGGATCGAGCAGGTCGGGCGGTTGTCCGACGGTGATCCGGGCGCGCTGATCCGGGGTGTGAGCCGGGTGCGGATCGGGGCCGGGACCACCGGGCCCGGGGCCGCGTTGTGGGTCGAGGGCGCCGAGGTCGAGGAGACCGTGCCCGAGCCGTTGCCCGGTTCCGTCGCCGAGTTGGTCAAGGAGTACAAGGCGCTGGCCACCAGTTGGCTGCGCAAGCGTGGCGCCTGGCAGGTCGTGGACCGGGTGCAGCAGATCGAAGGGGTCTCGCAGCTCGCGGACAACTCCGGCTACTCCCCGTTCCTGACCATCGAACAGCGCGTGCGGCTGCTGGAGACGACCGACCCGGTGGCCAGGCTGAAGCTGGCCGTCGGCTGGCTCGGCGAGCACCTGGCCGAGCAGGATGTCGCCGAGTCCATCGCCAAGGACGTCCAGGACGGCGTGGACAAGCAGCAGCGCGAATTCCTGCTGCGCCGTCAGATGGAGGCCGTGCGCAAGGAACTGTCCGAGCTCAACGGCGATCCCGAGGACGAGTCCGACGACTACCGGACCCGGGTCGAGGCCGCCGAGCTGCCGGAGAAGGTCCGGGAGGCGGCGCTCAAGGAGGTCGACAAGCTGGAGCGGTCCTCCGACCAGAGCCCCGAGGGCAGTTGGATCAGGACCTGGCTGGACACCGTCCTCGAACTGCCGTGGAACGAGCGGACCGAGGACGCCTACGACATCCCGGGCGCGCAGGCGGTGCTGGACGCCGACCACGCGGGCCTCGCGGACGTCAAGGAGCGGATCACCGAATACCTCGCGGTGCGCAAGCGGCGCGCGGACCGGGGTCTGGGCCTGGTCGGAGGCCGTCGGGGCGGCGCTGTGCTGGCCCTGGTCGGCCCTCCCGGCGTCGGAAAGACCTCGCTCGGCGAGTCCGTCGCCCGCGCCATGGGCCGCAAGTTCGTCCGGGTCGCGCTCGGCGGCGTACGGGACGAGGCGGAGATCCGCGGCCACCGGCGCACTTACGTCGGCGCGCTGCCGGGCCGGATCGTACGGGCCATCAAGGAGGCCGGCTCGATGAACCCGGTCGTGCTGCTCGACGAGATCGACAAGGTCGGCTCGGACTTCCGGGGCGACCCGGCCGCCGCCCTGCTCGAAGTGCTCGACCCGGCGCAGAACCACACCTTCCGGGACCACTACCTGGAGGTCGAGCTCGACCTGAGCGACGTCGTCTTCCTGGCCACCGCCAACGTCCTGGAAGCCATCCCGGAGGCGCTGCTCGACCGGATGGAACTGGTCAGGCTCGACGGCTACACCGAGGACGAGAAGGTCGTCATCGCCCGCGACCACCTGCTCCCGCGCCAGCTGGAGCGGGCCGGTCTGGAGCCCGGCGAAGTGACTCTGGAGGACGAGGCGTTGCGCAAGCTGGCCGGCGAGTACACCCGCGAGGCGGGCGTGCGGAACCTGGAGCGCTCCATCGGCAGGCTGCTCCGCAAGGTCGCGGCGCAGCACGAACTCGGCGAGCGCGAGCTGCCGTTCACCATCGGCGACGACGGCCTGCGGCCGCTCATCGGCCGGCCGCACCACACCCCCGAGGCCGCCCAGGACCCGGCCGAGCGGCGCACCTCCGTACCGGGCGTGGTCACCGGACTCGCGGTGACCGGCGCGGGCGGCGACGTCTTGTACGTCGAGGCGTCCCTCGCCGACCCGGAGACGGGCGGCGCGGGGCTGAACCTGACCGGACAGCTCGGCGACGTGATGAAGGAGTCCGCGCAGATCGCGCTCTCCTTCCTGCGCTCGCACGGCGCGGAGCTGGAACTGCCGGTCGGCGACCTCAAGGAACGCGGAGTCCACCTCCACGTCCCGGCGGGCGCGGTCCCCAAGGACGGCCCGAGCGCGGGCATCACGATGACCACCGCTCTCGCCTCGCTGCTCTCCGGGAGGCAGGTGCGGCCGGATGTGGCGATGACCGGCGAGGTGTCGCTGACCGGGCGGGTGCTGCCGATCGGCGGCCTCAAGCAGAAGCTGCTGGCGGCGCACCGGGCCGGGATCACGACCGTGGTGATCCCCAAGCGCAACGAGCCCGACCTGGACGACGTCCCGGCCGAGATCCTGGAGAAGCTCGACGTCCACCCCGTCTCGGACGTACGGCAGGTCCTGGAACTGGCCCTGACGCCGGCGGGCTCGGTGCCCACGGAGGTACCGGTCGCGGCGTGAGGTGAGGTGAGGGACGCGTGCGTGGCGACGGCCTGTGTGACCTCGTTGGGGTCGCGCGGGCCGGCGTCGTGTTCGGAGATCGGGTTCGGCGGGGAAGGGGCATGCCGTGGCCGGAGTGGGGGCGGCCCAGGACCACGCAGGGGGTGGAGTCGCCCGTTGGGCGGGTATCTGCCGGTCAGCCCGGGGCGTTCGGCTGTCCGGCGTACCGCGGCGCTGGAGGTGGGTGAGCAGGTGACTCCTCCCCCTCCTTCAGGAGGGTGAGGAGTCACGTCAGGACTGCTTGCCTGAGGGAAGGTACGCGCGTAGACAGCGGAGGCGGAAGAGGTCCCGGTTGCCGCCGTTGGTCTATTCCTGCGAAATAATGCCGGAGCTGCGGTAATGACCGCGACTGAAAGAAAGCTTCTCGGCGGCGGAGTCGTCCGCAGGCTGAAGAGACAGCCATGAACAGCCATGAACAGCCATGAACAGCCATGAACAGCAACGAACAGCGATGAACAGTCATGAACAGCCATCAGCAGGAAAGCCGGAGAGGGCGCTGACGTGCAGAAGACCGGGGCCGAGGGCGGCGCGGGCGCCGACGACCAAAGCGGAGCGGACCACGCTTTTCTGTCCCTCGAACGCGAGTTGGCCGTCTTTCTCCGCAGGGCCCGCGCCTCTTCGGGGGAAATGGCGCGCGAGGTGCACCCGGAGCTGGAACCCGCGGCGTACGGGCTGCTCGTACGGCTGGAGGACGCGGGCCGGCAGCGGGCCACCGACCTCGCGGCCTACTTCGGCGTCGGCAAGGCGACGATGAGCCGTCAGCTGCGGGTGCTGGAGGACCTCGGCCTGGTCGCGCGCGAGCCGGACCCGGCCGACGGCCGCGCCTCGCTCGTGGGCATCACCGACGAGGGCCGCGAGCGCTTCAGGCGGGTGCGCGACGCCCGCCGCGGGCAGTATGTGCGCAAGCTCGCGGGCTGGGACCGCGGCGAGATCGCGGAACTGGCACGGCTGCTGAACCAGTTCAACCGCCGCGCTGAATCCTGAGCGGGTCCTGAGAGAGGGGCCTGAGAGGGCCTGGCCGGGGCCTGGCCGGGGGTCAGAGTCCAGCCAAGCCCTGACTGGTCCTGGCTGAGCGCCGAGCCCCGAACAGCGGGCCCCGCCCCCGCGCGCTCAGAACTCCGCGAAGACCACAGCCGCGTCGTCGTGCGCCTTGCCGCGCCGGAAGACCGCCCCGTCCGGGTCCGCGTGCTCCGCGTCCCGTACCCGGTCGATCAGCGCCTGCGGCCCCTCCTTGCGCAGGAGGGCGAAGCAGTCCGCCCAGTCGCCCTCGCGGAACACCTCGACCCAGCGCGTCGCGCCGTCGGTGAGCGCGGCCAGCGCCCGTACGTCCGTCCGCGCCAGGGTGCCGACGACCGCCGTGCGGGCGACGTCCGGGTCGGCGGCGGCGGTGAAGAAGCCGCCCCGCGCGTTGCGGAGCGCTTCCACGGCCAGCCCGTACGCGGCGCCCGCCGCCTGCCGTTCGGCGGAGCCGGGCGGCTGGGCCCGTACGGCGTCCCGCTGGGCGCGCACGGCGGGCGGCAGTTCGTCGAGGCGGGGGTCGAGCAGCGGCGCGACCGTGCCGTCCGGGTGCTCGACGAGCAGCGCGGAGTCGGACAGGACCAGATATTCGACGGACCCGGCGGACGCGTCCGGCCGGCCGGACTTGGCCGGCTGCTCGGATCCGCCCGATCGGCCGGGGCCGGCCAGCTCGTCCGACCACCTGACGGAGACGCAGGTGGCCTGGGGAGTTCGTACGTGAGAAAGGTCACAGGTATCGCGGTGTGCGTCGGCGGTCCTGGCGATGGCGGTCGCGAGGCAGTCCGCGAGAGTCATATCCCTTCGCGAACCGGACAGTTCGAACATCGCGCCGCCGAGCCGGGCGGTGAACCAGGGCACCCCGTGCACACAGCCGTCGTCCCCCGGCGGCGGCGTCACACCGTCGAGCAACACGATCACGCCACCCCGGCCGGACGCGGGCAGGGCCACTGATGCGTAGTCCTCATTGGGACGTTGGGAGTCTCCGGGGCTGGTGGCGAGTTCGATGCGCATGCGAACAGTCTGCCGGAGCGACGGCGCTGTCCGGTCGCATCCGGTGGCCACCGGCGGTTTCGGGGCGGTTGTGATGGGAATAGTGAATGGCCCGTACCAGTGGTCCGGTGTGCCGGGGCGTCGTCGGAACGATCCCGCCGGGAAAGCTGCGGGCGGGCATCCTGCCAGGCCCATCGGTCCTTTTCCAACCAACCCCCCGAATGGGGGTGGTTGTGGCGCGCACGCCAAGTTGATGGTCATCTTCCGAGTGATGTTCACTCGTTCGGGTGGCCGGGCGGACGATGTGCGCTCACCTCTCAGTGGTGCTGGAAAGGTCAGTTGCCGAATCAGGGGTGGTCGAGCACTTGCGGAAGTTGTCGTCACCTCCGGCGTGGGCAGGCGAGATCAAGATTGCGAGCACCGGTGCAGAAAAAGCGGCTTCGGGGCAATGGGCGTGAGCCCAAGACAGCACAACCGCGTACGGCACGTGTCCGAAACCGGCTGCTCGCAGCGGTCGTCGTCATCGTCGTCGCCGTGCCCGCGGCCGGCGCCCCCGGCATCGCCGCGGCCTCCGGAGATCTGACGGAGTCCCAGCGGCTCGTCGACCTGGCCGACTCCAACCGGCAGTCCATCGCGCTCGCGCACTCGCTCGCCGACGAACGCGACAACATGGTCGAATACGTCGCAGCCGGCCGTACGACCGCCTCCGGCGCGGGCGTCTCCGAGAGCCAGCGCGCCCGCGTCGACCGACGCATCGACGAGGTCGCGCCCAGCGCCACGGCCAAGGTCCGCCGGCTTCTCGGCGGCCTCCCCAAGATCCGTCAGCAGGCGCTGTCAGGCCCGGGGAACGCCGTCGACACCTTCACGGCGTACAGCGAGGCCGTCCAGGCGCTGCACGACACCGCCGGCACGCTCACCCGCAAGCTCCCGGCCCGCTCCGAGACCCGCGACGCCGACGCGCTGCCCGAACTGGGCCGCGCCGTCGAGCAGGCCTCCGCCACCCGCGGGCTGTTGCTCGGCGCGCTGGCCGGCGGCTCGGCGCGACCCGCGCTGACCGCCGCCGCCCAGAAGGCCCACGTACGCGAGCAGGCCGCGCTCGCCGACTTCAACCAGACGGCGGGCTCCGACACCCGCGACTCCTTCTCGGGCACCGTCAACGGAACCGAGGTCACCACCGCCGAGCGCTACCTCGTCCGGCTCACCGACCAGCCGCGGCTCTCCGTCGCCGACCTCTCGCTCAGCGAGAAGCGGGTCGGCTCGACGCTCTCCGCCCGAATCGACCGGATGCGCGGCGTCGAGTCCTCGCTCACCGCGAGCGAGGCCGACCGGCTCGCGCTGCTCCGCGACGAGGACGTCACCGCGCTGGAACTGCGCGCCGCCCTGGTCGGCCTGTGCCTGCTCATCGCGCTCGGCATGAGCGTGCAGGCCGCCCGCTCGATGACCCGGCCGCTGGCCGCCCTGCGGCTCGGCGCCCGCCGCGTCGCCGCCGACCCCCTCACCCAGGAACCGGTCGCGTTCAAGGGTCGCGACGACGAATACGCCCAGGTCGTACGGTCCGTCAACGAACTCAGGGCCGCCGCCGTCGAACTGCACGCCCGGGTCGCCGAACTCGACGGCCAGCGGACCCGGCTGATCGGCGCCCGGCAGACCCTCGCCGACGAGCGCGTACAGCTGGTCCAGGAGCGCGAGCAGCTCACCGAGCGGCTCGCCGCGCTGCAAGCCAGCGTGCACGGCCGGTTCGTCAACCTCTCGCTGCGCAACCTCGGGCTCGTCGAGCGGCAGCTGACCGTCATCGAGGGCCTGGAGGAGCGCGAGGACGACCCAGACCGGCTCGGCGTTCTCTTCAAGCTCGACCACCTCGCCACCCGGATGCGCCGGCACAGCGAGAACCTGCTGGTCCTGGCCGGCGCGGAGCACGGCACCGGGCACGCGGGCCCGGTGCCCCTGGTGGACGTGCTGCGCGCCTCGATCAGCGAGATCGAGCGCTACGAGCGGGTGCAGATCCAGTCGCTGCCGCCGAACTCGCAGGTCGCCGGGTTCGCCGCCGACGACGTCAGCCACCTGGTCTCCGAACTGCTCGACAACGCCACCGCCTTCTCGCCGCCGGACGCGCATGTGCAACTGTCCGGCTGGCTGCTGGAGAGTGGCGAGGTGATGCTCTCCGTCCAGGACGAGGGCATCGGCATGACCGACGACCGGTTCGCCGAGCTGAACGTCCGGCTCTCCGACGGCACCGCACTCGACGCCACCGCCTCGGACGCCGGGGAGGACACGCTGGGCCTCGGCCTGTACGTAGTGGTGCGGCTCGCCGCCCGGCACGGCGTACGGGTCCAGCTGCGCGAGCAGAAGCAGGGCGGGGTGGCGGCCGTGGTCGTCCTGCCGCGCTCGATACTGCCCGCCGGCGCGAACCCGGGCGCGGCCCCCGTCGACACCGTCGCAGGCCAGGGCGAGGCCCCCGCGACACCGAGCCTGCCCGGCTCGGTCGCCGAGGCGAACTCCAACGCGCTGCCGAACCGTTCGGGCCGCAACTCCGACACGATGCAGCTCGCGCTTCCGGGGCAGCCGCCGGTGCCGGAGTCGGCCCAGGCGCCGGATCGGGCTCAGGCATCGGTTCAGGCTCAGGCATCGACTCAGGCTCAGGCATCGACTCAGACACCGGCTCAGGACCCGCAGGCGCCCGGAGCGCCGCAGGCGGAGCAGGACCCGCTGGTGGTGGCCGCCGAGCACGCCATCGCGGCGGCAGCGGATCGCGAGGTCCAGGCGGCGCAGGTCCCGCAGGCGGCGCAGGACGGGCCCGCAGGGGCGATTCCGGCCCCCCGGCTGCCCAGCCGACGCCCCGCGCACACCGAGCCCGACCACCACGCCAGGACCCCGGCCGACGACGCGGCGGGCCAGGGCGACCAGCAGACCCGCGCGCGGCACGCCCGCACCGGCGAGAACACTGGACCCGCCGCGCAGGCCGCACCCGCCACACCGAGCGCACCGGTGGCACCGGTCACACCGACCACACTGGCCGGGGCCGCTGCCGTACGGTCAGCACCCGTCGTACCGTCAGCATCCGCCGCCGCCGTACCGTCAGCATCCGCCGCGCCCGCGTCCGAAACCGTGAGTGCGCCGGAGGCCGAGCCCGCGCCCGAGCCCACACCCGCCAAGTGGGAGCGTGTACCGGACAGGCGGCCCGCCGGGAAGCGCAGGACCGACAAGGGCTTGCCCAAGCGCACCCCCAAGACCGCGGCGCCCAAGGCCGCTCCGGCCAAGGAGCGCACCGGCCCGGTGGACGCCGAGGAACTGCGGCGCCGGCTGGGAGGCTTCCAGCAGGGGGCGATGAAGGGCCGCCGCGCCGCCGAGGCGGAGGCCGGGGAACCGACCACGGACCAGAGGGCAGAACAGACACTGGAAACAGACCGCAAGACAGACCAAGCGGGGGCGCTGGACGAGGCAGACACTGTCGAGGAGGCACGCGGTTGAGCGCGTTTACCCGTGGGGCGCAAGGAGCATCGGCGGCATCGCCGCCAGCCGCGCCCCCAGTTGGTCACGGTACGAGTACGTTCGGCCTGAGCAGGGAGGCCCGCAACCTGCAATGGCTGCTGGCCAATCTGGTCGACGAGGTCCCAGGCATCCAGTTGGTCGCCGTGGTGTCCTCGGACGGCCTGCTCTTGCTGTCGTCCGATCCTGAGCGGCTCCCTGAGGCGCGGGAACAGGTCCACGAGGGCCCGAAGGGGTCGCCGGCCGACCTCGCCACCATCGTCTCCGGGCTCGGCAGCCTCACCAGTGGCGCCGCGAAGCTGATGGACGGCGGGACGGTCAAACAGACCATGGTCGCGATGGACCAGGGCAGCCTGTTCGTCATGTCCATCACCGACGGCTCACTGCTCGGTGTGCACGCCGCCCCGGACTGCGACATGAGCGTCATCGCCTACCACATGGCGCTGTTCGTCGGCCGGGCCGGCCATGTCCTCAGCACCGAACTCCGCAGTGAACTGCGTCAGTCGATGGAGTGCCAGGAGCCCCAGGAAACCCAGGAGACACCGCAGTGACAGCGACCCCCGTGCCCAAACTGCCGGTCAGAGGCTCGGAGCGCAAACCCTCGCGGGTGCGTCCGTACTCGCTCACCGGCGGCCGCACCCGGCACTCCCATGTACTGCTCGTCGAGACCTTCGTGGCCGCGCTCGACGGCCCCGAGGAGCGGCTGGAGCTGACCTCCGGCGGCTGGGGCGACCGGGTGATGCCCGAGATGCGGGCGATCGTGGAACTCTGCCGCAAGATGCGCTCGGTGGCCGAGGTCTCCGCGCTGCTGCAGATGCCGCTGGGCGTGGTCCGCGTCTTGCTCAGCGACTTGGCCGACCAAGGAAAGATCCGCGTCTACGGCACCGGACACGGCACCGGACGACCGGACCGCACGCTGCTGGAAAGGGTGCTCAGTGGACTTCGCAGGCTCTGACGCCGACACCATGACCGCCTCGTCCGGAACCGTTTCGCCTGCGGCCGCGCCGCTCGTGACCGCCTCGCCCGCGTCGGTCTGGTCCGCGACGGCCTCGTCCGAAGAGGGCGAGCAGAGCTGGCAGACGGACCGCAGCCGCGCGCCCATCGCCACCAAGATCGTGGTGGCGGGCGGCTTCGGCGTCGGCAAGACGACGTTCGTCGGCGCGGCCTCGGAGATCACGCCGCTGAGCACCGAGGCGGTGATGACCCAGGCCAGCGAGGACACCGACGACCTGGCGGCCACCCCGGACAAGACCACGACCACGGTCGCGATGGACTTCGGCCGGATCACCCTCGACGCCGACCTGGTGCTCTACCTGTTCGGCACACCGGGGCAGCAGCGCTTCTGGTTCATGTGGGACGACCTGGTACGTGGCGCGATCGGCGCGATCGTGCTGGCCGACACCCGGCGGCTGGAGGACTCCTTCCCGGCGCTCGACTACTTCGAGAGCTGCGGGATGCCCTACATCGTCGCGGTCAACCACTTCGAGGGGACGCACCCGTACACGGCCGAGGACGTGCGCGACGCGCTGTCCGTGCCGCCGCCGGTGCCCGTGGTGATCATGGACGCCCGGCGGCGCATCACCGTCGTCGAGTCCCTGCTGACCCTGGTCGGGCACGCGCTGGCCGCCACCCCCGAATGACGGCGTCGGTCCCTGGGCCGGCCGCCGCATCGGTGGCAGCGTTAGCGGCGGCTCCACCGAGCCGCGGAACGGGCGGCCGTCGATCCCTCCTCCCGTCGTTTCCCCCCTTTTGAACACGTAAGAGAGAGACCTCCCATGCGGAAGATACTCATCGTCGGAGCCGGCCAAGCCGGACTCCAACTCGCCCTCGGCCTGCAGTCCCAGGGCTATGAGGTCACCTTGATGTCCAACCGCACGGCGGACGAGATACGGGCCGGACGCGTCATGTCCACCCAGTGCATGTTCGACACCGCGCTCCAGCACGAGCGCGACGAGCAGATCAACTTCTGGGAGAGCCAGGCCCCGCGCATCGAGGGCGTCGGCGTCTCCGTCGCCGCCCCCGACTCCTCGCGCGCGATCGACTGGGTCGGCAAGCTCGACGGCATCGCCCAGTCCGTCGACCAGCGGGTCAAGATGGCCGGCTGGATGGAGACCTTCGCGCAGCGCGGCGGCCAGCTCGTCATCCACGGCGCGGCCGTCTCCGACCTCGACTACTTCGCCCGCGCCTACGACCTGGTGCTCGTCGCCGCGGGCAAGGGCGAGCTGGTCTCGATGTTCGGCCGCGACGCCGCCCGCTCCCCGTACGACGCCCCGCAGCGCGCACTCGCCGTCGCCTACGTGCACGGGCTGGGCCTGCGCCCCGAGCACCCGGACTTTCTCGCGGTCCGCTGCAACCTGGTGCCGGGCGTCGGCGAACTGTTCGTCATGCCCTCGTTCACCACCTCCGGTCCCTGCGACATCCTGTTCTGGGAGGGCGTGCCGGGCGGACCGCTCGACGCCTTCCAGGGCATCAAGGACCCGAACGAGCACCTGGCCAAGACCCTGGAGCTGATGGAACAGTTCACGCCCTGGGAGTACGCGCGAGCCACCAGGGTCGAGCTGACGGACGCCAACGGCACCCTCGCGGGCCGCTACGCCCCGACCGTGCGCAACCCGATCGGCCGGCTGCCCTCCGGCGGCCTGGTGCTGGGCGTCGCGGACGTCGTCGTCGCGAATGACCCGATCACCGGTCAGGGTTCGAACAGCGCCTCCAAGTGCGCGGCCTCCTATCTCGCGAGCATCATCGAGCGCGCCGACCAGCCCTTCGACGGCGCGTGGATGCAGACCGCCTTCGACCGCTACTGGGACACCGCGCAGCACGTCACCAAGTGGACCAACGCGATGCTCGGCGCTCCGCCGGAGCACGTCCTCAACCTGATCGGCGCCGCGGGCCAGCTCCAGCCGGTCGCGGACCGCTTCGCGAACGGCTTCAACAACCCGGCCGACTTCGACAACTTCTTCTTCGAGCCGGAGAGGACGAACGCGTACCTCGCGGAGGTCCAGGCGGCGTCGGCCGTCTGAGGGACGGCGGGGTCGGGAGTGCTCCGGGGAGAGGGAGAGAGAAGGGGAGGCGGGGACGCGGCCTCCCGGCCCGGTTGCCGCTCGCCCGTTCGCCCCGCCCGTACCCCGGCCCGTTCGCCCCGGCCCGTTCACCTCCGCCCGTTCACTTCGACGCGACCGCGGCGTTGTACCCGGTGTCGTCGCCACTCCTCGCTCCCGCGCTCACGCTCGCGCCCGGCGGGAGCGGCGGCGGTCTGTAGCGCGCGAGCGGCTTCGCGGCGGGGTCGGGGCGGACCGCGCCGAGGAGCGGGTTGGCGGCGATGGGGGACACCTTCACCACCGAGCCCGGCCGGGGCGCCTGCACCACCAGGCCGCCGCCGATGTATATCGCCACATGCGTCGCGCCCGGGAAGTAGACCACCAGGTCGCCCGGCCGCAGCGCGCTGAGCGGCACCCGCGGGAGCTGTCTCCACTGCTGCTGGCTGGTCCGCGGAATCGGCTTCCCAGCGCGCGACCACGCCCGCGAGGTGAGCCCCGAGCAGTCGAACGACGCCGGGCCCGTCGCCCCCCAGACGTACGGCTTGCCGAGCTGCCCGAAGGCGTACGCCAGCGCCCGCTTTCCCGCCCGCGACGGGACTCCTGCCCTGCTCAGATCACCCGAGGCCAGCAGTTCGCGCTGGGCCTCGTCCATGTCCCGCTGCTCCAGCAGCCGCAGCTCAGCCAGCTGATCGTCGGTCAGCGAGGCGAGCATCGTCTGCACCGCGTCGAGCCGGTGCTGTACGGCGTCCCGCTGTCTCTTCCGCTTCCCGGCGAGCGTCTGCTGCCGGTCCAGCGCGCCCCGGGCGCGGGTCGCCAGACCGTCGAGCCGCCTCTCGCCGCCGGACAGCCGCGCGACGCTGGCGGCCTGGTCCCTGGCCGCCCGTTTGAGGACGTACCGCTGGTCGGCCAGATCCCTGGGGGAGGAGCTCAGCAATAGCTGGACGTACGGGGACAAGGCGTCGGCCCCGGCCCCCCGGTACTGCACGCGGGCGAGCCGCCCCGCGTCGTCGCGGCTGCCGGCGAGCGCGGTGCGGGCCGCGGCCAGCTCGGTGTCCGCCTGCTTGACGGCCGTGCGCTGGGCCTTGAGGTCGTCCGCGACCGCGTTGTACGCCTCGGTGGATTTCTCGGCCCGCTGGTAGAGCGTCTGGAGCTGGGAGAGCAACTCGCTGATTGGTTTGTCGGTGGGGGCGGCGGGCCTTGCGGGAGCGGCGGCTGTCGCGGTCGCCGACGTAGCGGCCAGCGCCAGCACCGCCGCGGCGGCCAGCGCCCTCGTACAGACCGAGCGTGGGAATCGTCCTGACACGAAATCACCTCCGGCTACGGCCGAAAGACGAGATCATTCGGCCACCCAGATCGTGACATGACGGGTCGTACCCTCGCGGAGCCTGTGGACAACTCCGCCTAACGCTGTCACCCGTTGGTGAGCGGGAGCGCTCGTTCAGGGGCGAACGGGGCGGGAGGCCGCCTGCGGGAACAGCCGTCCAGGGGCCTGCCGGACTCAGACCCGGACCCAGACCCGGCGGGTGCGCCCGCCGGACGGACCCGCGACCGCCCGTCGCTCAGGCCCGTTCCTCAGGACCGCTCATCCGGTGGGTCCGCCGGCTGTCCCTCCGGCGGGCTCTCCCTCCGTTGCTCCCGCTGCTCCCGCCGTCCCTCCGGACGGGACCACGGCCACTTCAGGCCGCCCGGACGGCGCCCCTTCGGGTCGTACTCGTACTTCCATCCCAGCTGGAGCCCCAGCCGCTTCGACCGTCCCGCCGGCGCCCGGTGGTAGACGTGCACGGTGGGCGGCCCGCCGTCCGGGTCCGGGACCGGGACCTCGTACACCTTCGGCGGCTGACCGGTCGCGCCGAGCAGGATCGGCAGGATCCGCCCGTCCAGCGGGCCGCCGACGAACGGGGTCTCTTCGCTCTTCATGCCGTCAGTGTCCGTCACACCGCGCGGCCGGGCGTCGCCGGGCGCTGCCGGGCGCTCAGAGCAGATGCGCCGCGTCGCTGACGACCGGCAGGATGCGGCGGGCCAGCAGGCCGACCGGCCCGTCCGCCGTCTCCAGCGCCAGCGCCGCCCGCGCGGCCCGCGCCGTCTGCGGATCGCTCGCGGCGGTCGCGGTGAGCAGCGCTATGAAGTGGTCGACGAGCCAGTCGCGCAATTCGTCCAGCGGCGGCCGGCGGTCCGAGGACGACTCGCTCTCGTCCAGCCAGATCAGCGAGGCCGCCTCGACGGCCGTTATCCAGGTACGGACCATCATCCGCAGCCGCGGGCCGGGCTCGGCCACCTGGAGGTGCAGCAGGATCTGCTCGGCGGCGGCGCGCCGCACCTCGTCGACGATCGCGGTCGTACGGCTCGTCTCGACCACGCTGCCGCCCTGGAGCAGGGCGGTGAACCCCGCGTCGTGCTGGTCGACGAAGCCGAGATAGCGGTCGAGGGCGCGGGACAGCCGCCTGGTCAGCGGGCCGGTCTGCGGTTCGGCGAAGCACAGCTCCAGCAGGTCGGCCGCGCTGCGCAGCGCGGCCTCGTACAACTGCTGCTTGCCGCCCGGGAAGTAGCGGTAGACGAGTGGCCGCGAGACCTCTGCGGCGGCTGCCACCTCGTCCAGCGAGACGTCCTCGGGGGCGCGGTGCGCGAC
>NZ_JAYMZR010000056.1:0-30273 GCF_035828615.1 Streptomyces sp. H27-D2
GAGCGGAGCAGAGTCTGGCCGGTCTTGCCGTCGCGGCCCGCGTAGGGCACGGTCGCCTCCGCGGCGGCCTCGCGCAGGCGAGGGGTGTGCAGGCCGGTGGAGGGCGTGAAGTTGACGTACGGGCAGCCCGCGCGCAGCGCGGCGGCGGCGTAGAGGGAACTGGCGGGCAGCCGCTCCCCGGCCGGGTCGGGCAACGGCTCGGTGGACGCCACGTTGACCACGACGGCCCGGCTGAGGTCGTGATCACGGACGAAGTCGGTGAAGTCGGCGGCGAACGCGGCGATCAGCTCCTCGTCACCGCGCTCGTCGTCGGACTGCGGGCCGCCGGTCCGGATCGCCGAGTCCGCGGCGGCCAACTCGGACCGTAGGGCGGCGGCCAGACCGTAGGGGAGGACGCCGCCGGCCTCCAGGACTTCCGCGCGCTTCGGGAGGGGGCAGGAGGCGGTGTCATGGCCGCCGAAGACGAGGCTCGCGAGCGGCGGGAGCCCGCTGTCGGCGAAGGGGGCGGTCTCGGTGACCATGCCGGTCGGCGGGTGCAGCCCGGCGGCGAGCGCGGCGCAGCCCGCCACGGCGGTGGTGGCGACCGAGCCCCGGGCGCCGATGAACCAGACTCCGGTGCGGGGCTGCCTGTCGGCAGCGGGTGTGGCGGCTGGGGTGGTCACGATCTGCCTCCCGATGGGCGTGGTACGTGGTGCCTGCGGCGCTTGGTGTGTGTGGTGCGTCGTGCCTGCGGCGCGCGGTGGTCGTGCGTGCGATACGCGGTGGGTCGTGGGTCGTGCGTGCGGTGCGCCGTGCCTACAGTCCGTGCTTGCGCGGCGCCTGCCGCACCTGTTGCTGCCTTGTGCCGGATGAGCCCGTGTCGTGCTGTGCCGTGCCGTGCCGTGCGATTCGTACCCATGCGAGCCCGGACCATCCGGACCGGATCGGACCGCCCCGTACCGCCCGGCAGCCTGCGCCGCAGCAGGGCCGACCCGCCGCGGCGCAGGGCCTGTCAGTGGCGGCGGCGGATCGCCGCCCGCGGCCTCGGCCCGCTGCCGCCCGCTATCCGCTCAGCTCCTTGACCCGGATATCGCGGAACGACACCTCGTCAGCCGCACCGTGGTTCTGGATGCCCACGTGGCCGCTGGTCAGGCTGCGGGCCGGGTCGGTGTTGGTGAAGTCGTTGATCTGGACGCCGTTCAGCCAGATCTTGAGGCGCTCCTTCTCCACCCGGATCTCATAGGTATTCCACTGCCCCGGCGGGTTGAGCGCCCGGTCGCGCGCCGCGAGGTCGGCCGACTTGAAGCCGTAGACCGAGCCGGTGGTGCGGTCGGGGGTGTCCGTGGCGTCGATCTGGATCTCGTAGCCCTTGTCGACCGCGGACCAGGGGTCATCGGAGGCGGGGAAGCCGAGGAAGACGCCGGAGTTGTCGTCGCCGGTCATCCGCCAGTCGAGTTTGAGCGAGTAGGACCGCATTTCCTTCTTGTGCCAGAGCAGTCCCATGCCTCCGGCGGAGGTCAGGGTGCCGTCGGCGAGGGTGAAGGAGCCCGGTCCCGCCTGCTTCCAGCCGGTGGTGGACGAGCCGTCGAAGAGCGGGCTGTAGCCCTGCTCGGGACGGCAGTCGGCCTTGACGGCGCCGGTCGCGTAGCGGATGCCGCCCAGGAGGTGGGTGCGGAACACGGGGTCGGTGAAGGATTCCTTGGTGTGGCCGCCGCCGGTGTAGAAGGACCGGCCGCCGCGGTACTCCTGGCACCAGGCGATGGGATGGTCGCCGTTCATCGTGCCGCCGCTGTACGTGGACTCGTCGAGGCTTGCCAGGACGTGGGCCCGGTCGCGGGGGTTGGTGCGGTAGTTGTACCACTCGTCGGTGCGTTCCCAGGTCCGGCCGAGGTGGGCCGTGGCGGGGTGCGCGCGGTCCTCGACCTTGACCGTGGCGCGCTGGATCACGGGGTGCGAGTCGAAGTACGCGCCGGCCAGGCCGCCGTAGAAGGGCCAGTCGTACTCGGTGTCGGCGGCGGCGTGGATGCCGACGTAGCCGCCGTCTGCGGCGATGTACTGCTCGAAGGCGGTCTGCTGGGTGCGGTTGAGGACGTCTCCGGTGGTGGAGAGGAAGACGACGGCGTCGTAGCGGGCGAGGTTGGCGGCGGTGAAGGCCGTCGGGTTCTCGGTGGCGTCGACGGCGAAGTCGTGCTTGGCGCCGAGGTCCTTGAGCGCGGCGATGCCGCCCGGGATGGAGTCGTGCCGGAAGCCGGCCGTCCTGGAGAAGACCAGGACCCGGTCCTGCGCGTTCTCGCGGGGCTCCTCCCGGGCGCTCGCCTGCGAGGGCAGGGCGAGGGCGCCGAGGAGGAGGACCGCCGCGGCGGCGGTGAGGCGTGCGGAGCGGTGCTTCATGCGGGGCTCCTTCCTGCGGTCCGGGGAAGGCGGCGGGGGCAGCCTTCCCCGGGCTGGTCAGCGGGTGGGGCTGCTCAGCGGGTCGCGACGGTGAAGTCGTCCACGTCGTACAGCGCTCCGGATCCGCCCTTGAAGACGAGGTGGAGCGCGGTGGTGCCGGACGGCGGGTTGCTCAGGGTGGTTCGGACGTCCTTGAAGGTGTTCCAGCCGCCGGTCACCGGCACGGTGGCGGTGCCGAGCAGCTTGCCGGTCGGGGAGCCGGACCGTACTTCGAGCCTGCCGCCGGCCCCGCCGGAGGAGACCCGGGCGGTGAGCGACGCCGCGTTGGAGAGCACATACGGCTTGAAGGAGATCCAGTCCCCGTTCTGGATGTCGCCGACCGCTTTGCCGCCGTGCGCCGTGCTGTGGCTGACGACCTTGACGCCCTTGGACTCGTTGTAGTGCTCGCCCTGGCGGTGCTTGGGCTGGACGACGTTCTGGTCGTGGGTGGTCAGCGGGGGCTGGCCGTTCGCGCCCTTGTCGGTGTACTCGGCGTCGAAGACCCCGAAGATGTTGGCGTTGGGGTCGTGCTCGCCGTCGGCCGAGGTCTTGATGGTGCCCGAGCAGCCGGTGGCCGAGGTGACGGGGTGGCCGTGGCTGTCGTGGCCGAGGATGTGGGTGACCTTGATCTTGGCGCAGTCGATGGTCCCGTCCTCGGGGTCGGTCACCTTCACTTTGAAGGGGACCTCATCGCCGAAAGTGAACAGCTGTCCGTCCGCGGGTAGTTGGAGGGTGACCGTCGGGGCGGTGTTGCCGGACGTGATGTGGACGCTCGCGGAGCCGGTGCGGCCCGTGGTGTCCTTGACGGTCACCGTCGCGGTGTAGGTGCCGTTCGTCCGGTAGGTGTGGGTGGGGTTGGCGGACGTGGACGTGCCACCGTCGCCGAAGTCCCACGCGTAGGTCAGCGGGCCGCCGTCGGCGTCCGAGCTGCCCGCCGAGGAGAGCTTGACCGTGAGCGGGGTCTTGCCCGAGGTCCGGTCGGACTTGGCCTGGGCGACCGGGGAATGGCCGTCGGTGGCGTTCTCGATGCGGTAGAGCCCGGAGTTCTCGTCGCCGCCGAACCAGGCGGTGCCGTAGTCGAGGACGTAGAGCGCGCCGTCGGGGCCGAACTCCATGTCCATGACCTGGGTGCCGGTCCAGGGGAAGGCGTTGATGGACTGGACGGCGCCGTCGGCGCCCTGCTCGATGCGCTTGATCCAGCGGCGGCCGAACTCGCCGGCGAAGAAGTCGCCGTCGTACGCCTGGGGAAACTTCACCGGGGAGTCGAGCGCCGCGTCATAGCGGTAGACCGGGCCGCCCATCGGCGATTCGGAGCCGGTGCCGAACTCGGGGACGGAGCCGCCGTCGTACGGTATCCACGCTTCCTGCGCCGGGGGCAGGTCGGTCAGGCCGGTGTTGTGCGGCGAGGTGTTCTTGAGCGCGGCGCAGTCGAACGCGTCGCCGGATGCCTTGGTGGCGAAGTCGTAGTCGATGTACGGCTCGTTCTTGCCGACGCAGAAGGGCCAGCCGAAGTTGCCGGGCTTGGTGACGCGGGCGAACTCGACCTTGCCGGAGGGCCCGCGCTTGGGGTCGGCCGCTCCCGCGTCCGGGCCGTAGTCGCCGACGTAGACGATGCCGGTGGGCTTGTCGACGCTCATCCGGAAGGGGTTGCGGAAGCCCATCGCGTAGATCTCGGGGCGGGTCTTGGCGGTGCCGGGGGCGAAGAGGTTGCCCGCGGGGACGGTGTACGAGGCGTCCGCGCCGACCTTGATCCGCAGGATCTTGCCGCGCAGGTCGTTGGTGTTGCCCGCGCCGCGCCGGGAGTCGAAGGCCGGGTTGCGGTCCGGGCGCTCGTCGATGGGGGTGAAGCCGTCGGAGGCGAAGGGGTTGGAGTCGTCGCCGGTCGACAGGTAGAGGTTGCCGTCCTCGTCGAAGTCGATGTCACCGCCGACGTGGCAGCAGATGCCGCGCGAGGCGGGCACGTCGAGGACCTTCTTCTCGCTGGCCGCGTCAAGGGTCCCGTCGGTCTTCAGCACAAAGCGGGAGAGCCGGTTGACGCCGTCGAAGCGGGCGAAGTCGGCGGCGGTGCCGGTCTCCGGCGCGTCGCCCGACGGGGTGTCGAGCGGCGGGGCGTAGTAGAGGTAGACGAAGCGGTTGGCGGCGAAGCCGGGGTCGAGGCCGACGCCCTGAAGCCCTTCCTCGTCGTGCGAGTAGACCGGGATCTTGCCCGCGATCCTGGTGTTTCCTGCGGCGTCGGTGAGCCGGAGCGTGCCGTCGCGCGAGGTGTGCAGCACCGAGCGGTCCGGCAGCACCGAGAGCGTCATCGGCTCGCCGGTCTCCTCGGCCCCCTTGGCCAGGGCGACTTGCTGGAAGTCCTCGGCGAGCGGCGCGGCGGCGGGGGCGGCCGGCTCGCGCAGGTCCTGGGCCGAGGACGAGGGGGCGGCGAGGGCGAATGACGCGCCGGCGAACAGGGTGCTGACGACGAGCGCGAGAGCCTTGCGGGTTCTGAGCCGTTTCCTGTGCACGCGTGTCCTCCTGGGAGGTGGGACGGACGGGTAGTGGCCGTGCTGCCCGGCGGGGCCTGGGGGTGCCTTGAGACCGGCTGTTCCGGGTGCGGACGGGTCCGCCGCGCCCAGGAGGATGTACTGGTGACCCGTACACCTCAAGGACCGTAGCGGCGTTCTTCCGGTACCGAAAGCCCTTTCACCACAGCGAAGTTGGCTTCATCCCGAGGATGGACAAAGCCTGCGGGAGGCAGGGTTCAGCGGCCCGGCGGAGGGGTATCCGCCGGGCTTGTACGGGGCGGGCGGGGCCGGGCGCGTACGGGGCGGGACGCCCTGGCCGGGGCAGTCCGGGGCGGTACCGGCCGGGGTGGTCCTGAGCCGCCGCGGAGCCCGGCAAGCCGTCCTAGTTACCTTCCGAGCCGCCTTCCGAGCCGCCGAAGGCCGCGTCGAACGAGGCCGCCGGCGGGTCGAAGTCGTAGCGCTTGAGCGTCGCCAGCGCCTCGGGCGCGCCGATCAGCCGGTCCATCCCGGCGTCCTCCCACTCGACGGAGATCGGGCCCTGGTAGTCGATCGAGCGCAGCATCCGGAAGACGTCCTCCCACGGCACGTCGCCGTGCCCGCCCGAGACGAAGTCCCAGCCGCGCCGCGGGTCGCCCCAGGGCAGGTGCGAGCCGAGCCGCCCGTTGCGGCCGTCGAGGCGTTTGCGGGCCTCCTTGCAGTCCACGTGGTAGATGCGGTCCTTGAAGTCCCAGAGGAAGCCGACCGGGTCGAGGTCCTGCCAGACGAAGTGGCTCGGGTCGAAGTTCAGCCCGAAGGCCGGCCGGTGGCCGATCGCCTCCAGGGCCCGGTGGGTGGTCCAGTAGTCGTAGGCGATCTCGCTGGGGTGCACCTCGTGGGCGAACCGCACCCCTTGCGCGTCGAAGACGTCCAGGATCGGGTTCCAGCGGTCCGCGAAATCGGCGTAGCCCCGTTCGATCATGGCGGGCGGGACCGGCGGGAACATCGCGACCAGGTGCCAGATGGACGACCCGGTGAACCCGACGACCGTACGGACGCCAAAGGCCGCGGCGGCGCGGGCGGTGTCGGCCATTTCGGCCGCCGCCCGCCGCCGTACGCCCTCCGGCTCGCCGTCACCCCAGATCCGGGCGGGCAGGATCGCCTGGTGGCGCTCGTCGATCGGATGGTCGCAGACGGCCTGGCCCACCAAATGATTGGAGACGGCCCAGCACTTGAGGCCGTACTTGTCGAGAAGCTGGTGCCGGCCGTCGAGGTAGCCGGGCTCGTTCAGTGCCCGGTTCACTTCGAAGTGATCGCCCCAGCAGGCGAGTTCGAGTCCGTCGTAGCCGAAGTCGCGGGCCAGTCGGCAGACTTCTTCGAGCGGCAGATCCGCCCATTGTCCGGTGAAGAGCGTGAAGGGCTTTGCCATCCGGGCCTCCTACTGGCTCACGGGAGCGGATGCGGGAACGGGGCCGGTTCCGTCGGCGCTCGCGGAGGCCGGCAGCTTGGTGTAGACGCTGTCGTGCGCGGCGCTCTCCTCGACAGCGGCGAGCACGCGCTGCACTTGCAGGCCGTCCGCGAAGGACGGCGCCGGGTCGGCCCCGGCGGCGATCGCGTGCACCAGGTCGCGCGCCTGGTGGATGAACGTGTGCTCGTAGCCGAGCCCGTGGCCCGGTGGCCACCATGCCTCCAGGTAGGGGTGTTCGGGTTCGGTGACCAGGATGCGGCGGAAACCCGCGGCGGCGGCGGGCTCGGTGTGGTCGTGGAAGGAGAGCTCGTTGAGCCGCTCCAGGTCGAAGGACAACGAGCCTCGGTCGCCGTTGAGTTCGATGGTGAGCGCGTTCTTGCGGCCCGCCGCGACCCGGCTGACCTCGAAGGCGGCGAGGGCCCCGGATTCCAGCCGCCCGGTGAACAGCGCCGCGTCGTCCACGGTAACCCGGCCGCGCGCCGCTCGGCCGTTGGCGGCCGCGCTCAGCCCGGCGGCGGCCCCCGCGGGCAGCGGGCGCTCCCGTACGAAGGTCTCGGTGATCGCCGAGACCCCCACGATCCGCTCCCCCGCCAGGTATTGGGCGAGGTCCACGATGTGCGCGCCGAGGTCGCCGAGCGCGCCGGAGCCGGCGTACTCCTTCTGCAATCGCCATACGAGCGGGAACTCCGGGTCCACGATCCAGTCCTGCAGATACGTCACCCGGACATGCCGCAGCACCCCGATCCGGCCCGCCTCGATCATCTGCCGGGCGAGCGCGATGGCGGGTGTGCGGCGGTAGTTGAAGCCGACCATGGCCAGCTGTCCGCGGGCACGGGCCCGTACGGCCGCCGCGTTCATCGCCTCGGCCTCGGCGACGGTGTTGGCGAGCGGCTTCTCGCACAGCACGTGCTTGCCCGCTTCCAGCGCGGCTATCGCGATCTCGGCGTGGCTGTCGCCCGGAGTGCAGATGTCGACGAGCTGGACGTCGTCGCGGGCGATGAGCGCCCGCCAGTCGGTCTCCGCCGCCGCCCAGCCGAGCCGGCCGGCCGCCGCCCGCACGGCGGCCGGGTCACGGCCGCAGACGGCGGACATGACGGGGCGCAGCGGCAGGTCGAACACCCTGCCCGCGGTGCGCCAGCCCTGTGAGTGGGCCGCGCCCATGAAGGCGTATCCGACCATGCCGACGCCCAGGGTGGGCGTGGTCTCCTCGTTGTCCGTGCGGTCCATGGGGCCTCCTGATCGTGGTGGCGCGGTGGGGGCGGGCACGCACCGGTCAGCTGAAGCCCGTCGACAGGTACTCGTCGACGTTGTCCTTGGTGACGACGGCGGAGTACAGCGTGAGCGAGCTGGGGATCTCGTGTTCGGCGAGGCCGCCGACGCCCTTGCCCTGGCCGAGAGCGCGCGCTAGGTCGATCGCGGAGGCGGCCATGGACGGCGGGTACAGGACGGTGGCCTTGATGACGGAGGTGTCGGCCTTGATGGCGTCCATCGTGCGCCGGGCGCCGGCCCCTCCGACCATCAGGAACTCGTCCCGTCCGGCCTGCTCGATGGCCCGCTCGGCGCCGACGCCCTGGTCGTCGTCGTGGTTCCACAGCGCGTCGAAGTCGCTGACGGCTTGAAGGAGTTGGGCCATCTTGGCCTGGCCGGACTCGACGGTGAAGTCGGCCGCCTGCCGGGCGACCTTCTTGATGTTGGGGTAGTTCTTGAGCGCGTCGTCGAAGCCCTTGGAGCGCTGCCGGGTCAGTTCGAGGTTGTCGATGCCGGCCAGCTCGACGACCTTGGCGTTCTTCTTGTCCTTGAGCTGCTCGCCGATGTAGCGGCCGGCGTTGAGGCCCATGCCGTAGTTGTCGCCGCCGACCCAGCAGCGGTAGGCCTGCGGGGAGGCGAAGATCCGGTCGAGGTTGACGACCGGGATGCCGGCCTTCATGGCCTTGAGGCCGACCTGGGTCAGCGCCTTGCCGTCGGCGGGCAGGATGACCAGGACGTCGACCTTCTTGTTGATCAGGGTCTCGATCTGGCCGATCTGCTGGGCGGTGTCGTTGGAGCCCTCGGTGGTCTCCAGGGTGACGTCGGAGTACTTCTTCGCGCGGTCCTTGGCGTTCACGTTGATGGCGTTGAGCCAGCCATGGTCGGCCTGCGGTCCGGCGAAGCCGATGGTGACGGCCTTGCCCGGCTTGTCGTCGACGGCCCCGGCGGGCGCTGTGTCGGTGTTGTCGGTGTTGTCGGTGTCTTTGCCGTCATTGCTCTCATTGCTGGTGCAGGCGCTGAGCAGACCGCCGGCGGATAGCGCGGCAGTGCCCAGGAGCAGTCCTCTGCGGCTGGTGAGCGGTGTTTTGGGCACGGGGTACGACCAACCCTTCGATCGGATGGATCAGCTGGTGGCGGGTTTTCGGGGCTACGGCTTTTCGGGGCTACGGCTTCTCGGGGCTACGGCCTTCGGGGCGGCGGTGCGCGCCGTCAGGTGCGCGCGGTGCGGCGCTGGATCAGTACGGCGGCGACGATGATCGCGCCCTTGGCGATCTGCTGGACGTCGCTCTGCAGGTTGTTCAGCGCGAACAGGTTGGTGATCGTGGTGAAGACGAGCACCCCCAGGACGGAGCCCACGATGGTGCCCCGGCCGCCGGTCAGGAGCGTGCCGCCGATGATGGCGGCGGCGATGGCGTCGAGTTCGTAGAGGTTGCCGTTGGTGTTCTGTCCCGAACCGGTGAGCACGACGAGCAGGAAGGCCGCGATGCCGCAGCACAGTCCGGACAGCAGGTAGAGCATCAAGCGCTGCCGTTTGACGTCGATGCCGGCCAGCCGGGCCGCTTCGGGGTTGCCGCCGACGGCGACCGTACGGCGGCCGAAGGTCGTCCTGTTGAGCAGCAGCCAGCCGACGGCCACGACGGCGGCGAAGACCAGGACGAGCGGCGGGACGCCGAGCACATAGGCGTCCGGCAGGCCGAGGTCGAGCACCGAGGTGACCTCGACGACCTGCGTCTTACCGTCGGTTATCTGGAGCGCGAGGCCGCGGGCGGAAGCCAGCATGGCGAGGGTCGCGATGAACGGGACCATGCCGCCGAAGGCGATCAGCAGGCCGTTGACCAGGCCGCAGGCGAGACCGACGAGCACGGCGCAGAGCAGGATGCCGCCGAGCCCGTACTCCTGGGTGGCCACGGTCGTCGCCCAGACCGAGGCGAGCGCGACGATCGCGCCGACGGACAGGTCGATGCCGCCGCTGATGATCACGAAGGTGACGCCGACGGTCACGACGCCGATGACGGACGCCTGGGTGAGGACGAGTTGGAGGTTGTCGACGCTCAGGAACTCGTCGGGCTTGGTGAAGCCGCCGACCGCGACGAGGATCAGCAGCACCCCGACCAGCGAGAGGTTGCGCAGGTCCAGGTGTTCGATGAGGGAACGCAGCGGGCTTCGGCCCGGCGCTGTCGCCGGCTTCCCGGTATCGGTGGGCACGGTCTCGGGCGAGCTGCTCAACACGTCGGGCTGCCTTCCATGACGAGGTCGAGGACGCGGTGTTCATCGAGTTCCGAGGCCGGGCCCGTGTGCACGACGCGGCCTTCGCGGAGCACCAGCACCCGGTCGGCGAGGCCGAGGACTTCGGGCACCTCGCTGGAGACCAGCAGCACGGCCATCCCGTCGTCGGCCAGCCCCCTGATCACCGCGTACAGCTCGGCGCGGGCCCCGACGTCCACCCCGCGGGTGGGTTCGTCCAGCAGCAGCACCCGGCAGCCGCGCAGCAGCCAGCGCGCGAGCACGGCCTTCTGCTGATTTCCGCCGGACAGCGTGCGCACCGGCCGGTCGGGGTCGTCGGGGCGCAGCGACAGCTCGCGGATGCCGGCTTGCGCCGCGGCGCGCTCGGCGGAGCGGTCGATCCAGCCGGCCCGGGAGAACCGGGACAGCGAGGAGACCGACACATTGCGGGTGATCGATTCGAGCATCAGCAGCGCCTGCGCCTTGCGCTCCTCCGGCGCGAGGCCGAGCCCGGCGCGCACGGCGGCGGTGACGCTGCCGGGCCGCAGCGGCCGGCCCTCGACCAGGACGCGGCCCGAGGTGGCGCGGCGGGCGCCGAAGACGGTTTCCAGGATCTCCGAGCGGCCCGAGCCGACGAGTCCGGCGAGGCCGAGGATCTCGCCGGGGCGCAGTTCAAAGTCAAGCGGCTCGAACTCCCCCTCGCGGGCGAGCCGTTCGACCTTGAGGACCGGGGTGTTACGAGCCTGTCCGGCCGGTGAGCCGGGCACCGGGGACCGGGCAGGGAAGGTGTACTCGACGTTGCGGCCGGTCATCAGGGCCACGACGTCGCGGGTGGGGGTGGTGCGGGCGGGCAGCCCGCGGGCGGCGGCGCGGCCGTCCTTGAGCACGGTGACCCGGTCGCCGATGCGGCGGATCTCCTCCAGCCGGTGCGAGATGTAGACGACGGCGACGCCCGCCCGGGTGAGGTCGCCGACGATCCGGAAGAGGTTGTCGACCTCGTCGGGGTCGAGGGCGGCGGACGGCTCGTCCATCACGATCAGGCGCACGTCGTGGGAGAGCGCGCGGGCCATCGAGACGATCTGCTGACCGGCGGCGGAGAGGGTGCCGACGATCCGGCCGGGCGCGATCTCGGGGTGGCCGAGCCGGCGCAGCAGGTCGGCGGTGGCGGTCCGGGCGGCGCGGGCCCGTACGAAGCCGGCGGTGGCGCGTTCGTGGCCGAGGAAGACGTTCTCCGCCACCGACAGGTGTTCCACCAGGTCGAGTTCCTGGTAGATGGTCGCGATGCCCAGCCGCATGGCGGCGACCGGCGACTTGAGGGAGACCGGCGCGCCCCGCCAGGTGATCTCGCCGTCGTCGGGCTGGTGGGCGCCGGCCAGGACCTTGATGAGGGTGGACTTTCCGGCGCCGTTCTGGCCCAGCAGGCAGTGGACTTCACCGCTGCGCACGTCCAGGTCGACGCCGTCGAGGGCGCGGACGCCGGGGAAGGACTTGGTGATCCCGGACATGGTGAGGAGTGGATCGGAGCTGGAGCCGGAGCCGGAGCCGGAGCCGGAGCCGGAGCCGTGTTCGCGCTCCGGTACGGCTTGCTGGGGTGCGTCGTGCTCTGGCGCGACGTGATGTGGTGCGTCGTGCTCTGGTGCCATGGCGGACCTCCTCGGCGGGTGCGCCGGTGAGCGGGCAGGGTGAAGCGAGGCGTGGCGAAGCGGGGGCCTTGCGGCGGCTGCGGCGGTGCGGGACCGGGCGTGTGGTGCGGCGGTGCGGGACCGTACGGGTTGGGCGCGGGCCGTTACACGCGTGCGGATACGGGTGCGGTGGCGCCGTTCAGGCGGGGGAGAACAGGTGGTCGCTGATCAGGCGGGCCGCGCCGATGACGCCTGCGGCGGAGCCGAGTTCACCCAGGACTATGGGGAGATTGCCGGTGGCCAAGGGGAGGGACTGGCGGTAGACCTGGGTGCGGATGCTGGCGAGCAGCGTGTGGCCGAGGCCGGTCACCCCGCCGCCGATCACCACCAGGCCGGGGTTGAAGAAGCTGACGAGACCGGCGATGACCTGGCCGGTGCGGGCGCCGCCCGCGCGGATCAGGTCCAGGGCCGCCGGGTCCCCGGCCGCGGCGGCCGAGGCGACGTCGGAGGCGGCCAGCCGGCCGGCGGATTCGAGGATGGCGGCCAGTTCGGGCGACTGCCCGTTCACGGCGGCGGCCTCCGCGTCACGGGCGAGCGCCGATCCGCCGAAGTACGCTTCCAGGCAGCCCCGGTTGCCGCACGCGCAGGGGCGGCCCTCGGGCTCGACCTGGATGTGCCCGATGTCGCCCGCGCTGCCGGTGGTGCCGCGGTAGACTTGGCCGCCGACCACGATGCCGCAGCCGATGCCGGTGCCGATCTTGACGCAGAGGAAGTCCTGCACGGACCGGGCGACGCCCGCGTGCTGCTCCCCCATGGCCATCAGATTCACGTCGTTGTCGACCATCACGGGGCAGCCGAGTTCCTGGCTGAGCGCCTCGCGCACCGGGAAGCCGTCCCAACCCGGCATAATCGGCGGGGCGACGGGGATTCCTTCGGGGAAACGGACCGGGCCCGGCACGCCGATGCCCGCGCCGTCGAGCGCGTCGGCCACGCCGGAGTCCCGCAACTTGGCTGCCATGGCGAGTACTTGCTCGAAGACCGCGACGGGGCCCTCGCGTACGTCCATCGGCTGGGTGAGATGCCCGAAGACCTCCAACTCGGCGTTGGTGACGGCCACATCGACCGATGTGGCGCCGATGTCGACGCCGAGGAAGCGCAGCGTCGGCGCGAGCCGGATGTTGTGCGAGCGACGTCCGCCGCGCGAGGCGGCGAGCCCGTCCGCGACGACCAGCCCGGTGTCCAGCAGCCGGTCCACCTCGACGGCCAGCTTCGACCGCGAGAGATCGACCTGATCCCCCAGTTGGGCACGGGAATTGGGGCCACCGTCACGCAACAGGTGCAGAAGTCGTGCCTGATGCGTGTTCGCGGGTCGAGCAGTCATGCGTCTCACGCGCCCCTCCCTCCCCTGGCCGTCGGCATGGGGAACCGCGGCCACCCGCCTCACTCCCCGACGAGCGCGAAACGCGCCACGCCGGGCTTTCACGGGGAACGTAGCAGTGGCCGCCGGGACTGGGAAGAAGTTTGGAGCGAATCAGTGCGGACTTTCTCCTGATCGAGGACAAAGGCGGGCCCGAGGGCGGTGCGGGGGCAGCACGGCGGCCGTACGGGGCGGTACGGGCCGATCGGCGCGGCCCTGACGATCCCCCAGCCGGTCGCCCAGCACCCCGCCGCCGGGCGACCGGCGCGCAGTACCGGCGCACAGCTCTTCGAGCGCCCCGACGCCGGCGGGCGTGGCGCCGGCCGCGGCCGGCCGCCCCCACAGTCCACCGGGGCCGATCGTGAAGCCGCAGCCAAGAAGAGTGACAACCAGACCCGTGTGGTTCTTGTGAGTGGAGGGCCTGGCGCGTAGCTTCTGCCCACCGGACATCGGACATGGGATGTCCATATTGTCGTTCTGGTCACTCTGATCGCGCTGATCGCTCTGATCGTGCGGAAAGTGGGGGACATGGCATTGGATCTCCGAGCACCCGTCAGACGGTGGCGCCGCGGCGTCGTTCTGGCCGCCGCGGCGGCTCTCGCACTACTCCCCGCCCGTACCGGTTTCGAGCAGCGGGTTCTCTTCAAGGCGGCCTCCGAGCAGGGCTACGCGTGCTTCCGCATCCCGGCCATCGTCGAGTCGGTCCGCGGCACCCTGCTCGCCTTCGCCGAGGGCCGGGTGGACAACTGCGGCGACGCCGGTGACATCGATCTGGTGCTCAAACGGTCGGCCGACGGCGGCCGGACCTGGGGACCGCTCCAGGTCGTCGACGAGGGCCGCGGCGACACGCACGGCAACCCCGCGCCCCTCGTGGACCGGCGCACCGGCCGCATCCTGCTCGCCTCCACGTACAACCGGGGCCGCGACGACGCGCAGAACTGCGACGTGCCCTGCGACCGGATGCCGCACCTCCAGTACAGCGACGACGACGGCGCGGGCTGGTCGGCGCCCCGCGACCTGACCGACTCGATCCGGCCGGCCGACTGGAACTCCTGGTACGCCACCGGCCCCCTGCACGGCATCCAGCTGACCCGGGGCCCGCGCGCCGGCCGGCTCGTCTTCGGCGTCAACGCCGAGAGCTACGAGGGCTCGCGGATAACCGCCAACCACGCGGCCCTCGTGCACAGCGACGACGGCGGCCGTGACTGGCGCGTCGGCGCGGTCGACACCCACCTGGTCGCCCCGGACGGCACATTCCGGCAGAAGCCCTCGGAGATGGCCCTGACCGAGCGCTCGGACGGCTCGGTCTACGTCAACGGGCGCGAGCAGGACGGCACCGACCTCGGCCACCGTGACCACGCGGTCAGCCACGACGGCGGGCAGACCTTCACCGCGCCCTTCCAGGCCATTCCGGATCTGTACACCCCGATGGTCCAGGGCTCGCTCCTGCGGCTGCCCGGCCGGATGCTGTTCGCGGCCCCCGCCGACCCCGACCGGCGGCGCACCATGACGATCCGTTCCTCCTACGACCAGGGCCGCACCTGGGAGAGCGTCGACCGGGGGCGGACCGTGACCGCCGACTGGTCCGGCTACTCCGACATGGCCGCCATCAGCACCGGCGCGGGCGACTCGGGCTCGGCCGCCCCGGACGAGCCGGGAGCGGGCGGAACAGCCGCGCACGGCGGCACGGTCGGCCTGCTGTACGAGGGCGGCGCGGTCGACGCTCGCGACGAGATCCGGTTCGCGCGCTTCACCGGCGACTGGCTGGGCCCGCGCCGCGGCCCTGACCCGACCACCGACGACCGCACGCCGGGCGCCCGCGACGGCCTGGTGCTCGGCGGCCCGGTGGCGACCTCCGGCCGGTTCGGCCGCGCCCTGGAGTTCGACGGCGCCGACGACGCCGTACGACTGCCCCACCGGAGCTCGCTCCCGCTGGGCAGCCGCGATTTCACCGCGAGCCTGTGGTTCCGCTACAGCGCGGAGGGCGGTGAGCAGCCGTTCCTCTGGATGGGCGGGGTCGGTTCCAAGAACCCGCAGGTCTGGCTGCGTGGCGACCCCACGGGGCGGCGTGTCATGGGGCTCATCACCACGCTGGACGGAGGCAGCCCGGCCGCTTCCGCTTCGGTCCGCACCGACCGCGCGTACAACGACGGGCAGTGGCACCACGCGGCGCTGCGGCGCGGCGGCGGGCAGCTCACGCTGACCGTCGACGGCGTCTCCGTATCCACCCCGGATGTGCCGGGCAGTGTCAGCCGGAACTCGACCTTCGGCGTCCACGTGGGGCAGAAGCCGGACAGCAGGGCGCATCTGAGCGGCGCGCTCGACGAGGTGCGGGTATACGACCGCGCACTGTCCGACGCCGAACTCGACCGGCTCCGCGAGCGCGACATGGCGACCGGGCGGCCCGTGCTGTCCCTCCCGCTGGACCGGGTACGCCCCGCCGGGTGACGGCTTGCGCCGGGTGGCGGTGCCCGACCGGGTGACAGTTCCGGGCCGGCGCCGCCGCCTCGTACGCCGCCGCCTCGTACGCCGCCGCCGGGACGCGCCGCGCCGGCCACCCTCATGAGTCCCCTTCGGAGCGGCGGACAGGCAAATTTAAGCCTGTCCGGCGATTGAGGACACCCCTCCACTCGGCGGACCGGTCAAAACATCGCGCTCACCGCGCCAGCGCACCCGCCCCGGCCGCGACGGCCTCCGGTTCCGACACGACCCCACCCGAGCCGCCATGGGCAAGCCCGTCACGCGACCGCCGCTTCGCGATCACCGCACAGACCATCAACTGCATCTGGTCAACTTCTCGGCCCTAAAGGACCGAGCTTGTCGGCTCGGTCCTTTAAGCCTCGTCGCGCTCCCGACTGCCCCCTACGACGGGGCGGTCACGGGTCGTATCTACCAACAGCAGGGAGGTTAAGTCCCTGGTGGTACGGGTCCGTTGACAAGAACCCACGCTCGCCGTCCGCGCTCGCGCACGTTGACGGCGGCGACGACATCGGCGGGGCCAGCGAGCCCGCACCGACGACACAGGAAGGCGTCCCGGGTGGGACGGTTGTTCTTCGCGGTGTGCCCGCAGCGCGGACACATTTGGGAGGTGTAGGCCGCATCCACCCTCACGACCGGCACCCCGGCCCGCCGGGCCTTGTACCGAAGGTGCTCTTCGAGCTGGTGGAACGGCCAGGAGGAGAGAGCGGCCCGCTGGTCGCGGCGAGACCGTACCCGCTCGCGAATCCCACTCAGATCTTCGAGTGCGATCCCACGACCGGTGCGTTTCGTGACGGCCACAATCTCCTTGCTGATCCGGTGATTCTGCTGCGCGGCGTGCCGCTGCTCACGCCTGGCGCGGCGCTTGGCACGCCGCTTCGCGCTGCGGGTCCGCTTGGCCTGCAACTCAGCCCGCTTGCGGGCCTGCCAACGCCGGTACCGGGCCAGACGACGGCCGCAGAAGTTCGCACCGTCCGAGGTAGTGGCCAGGTTCACGATGCCCCGGTCCACACCGATCCAGCCATCCGGCTCGGTGTTGAGCGGCTCCTCAGGTACTTCGCACACCGCGACCAGGAACCACATCCCGTCCCGGCGCACCAGGTCGGTTTCGCCCTGACGGAACGCGCGCAGCGTCTTGAGCTGATCCGGATGCCCCACGAAGCGGATACCGCGCAGCCGCCCGCTCACAGTCCAGACCGACACCGTTGCGGCATCGTGCTGCCAGGACAGGATCCGGTCGTCGAACGGCTGCGCGGCATGGGGACGGAACGCGAGGGGCTTGGACTCCGCCTTCACCTTCCGCCCGCCCGTCAGGTTCCCCGCCCGCACGTTCGCCCTCAGGGTCGTATAAGCGTCCACGACCTTCTTGACCGTACGGACCGCCGCCTGCGCACCGAGCCCGAAATCAGCCTTCAACTCGCCGTACACGAGCTTCTGCAAGTCATTGCGGGACCTGGCACCCCTGGCGAACGCCACAGCCGAGGCCCGGTCGGCCGCCCGATTACACGCATGCAGGGTCGCCTCAAGTGCCGCCGCCTGCCCGGGCGACGGCAACAGCTTCACCTGCACCACCAACTTCACCCGCCCAACGTAGCGTGAGGCACTGACAATGCGACCAGATCCGTGCGTACCCGCACGTCAGAGCAGTACTGGGATGTGACTCCTCTCCGCCCTGAAGGACGGGGCATCCTCGTAAGGAGTCCGGTGAAACAGCATCAGCGGCAACAGAGCCAGGCTCGCCCCCGTACCGAACAGCACCGTAGCCATGGGCAGTCCGGCCGCGAGGCTCTTCTTCGAGCCCGCGAAGACGATGGCGACGCGGTCCTCGCGGTTGAAGCCGAGCCGTCGCGCCCCGTAGGAGCTGAGCGTGAGCATCGCGGCGAGCAGCAGCGCCTCGACGCCCATCAGGGCCAGCAGTCGCAGCGGGGTGATCTGGTGCCAGACGCCCTGGACCATGCCCACGCTGAAGGCCGTGTAGACCCTGAGTTTCACGCAGGCCGCCCATCGGCTGGGCCTGCGGCAGTCCACGGTGAGCCAGCAGGTGCGCAAGCTGGAGGCGGCGGCCGGGCGGCAGCTGTTCACCCGCGATACGCACAGCGTGGAGCTGACCGAGGACGGCGAGGCGATGCTCGGTTTCGCCCGGTCGATCCTGGAGGCGAACGAGCGGGCGGCGGGTTGGTTCGCGGGGACCCGGCTGCGCGGGCGGCTGCGGTTCGGGGCCTCCGAGGACTTCGTGCTGACCCGGCTGCCGGAGATCCTGGAGGGCTTCCGGAGTGATCATCCCGAGGTCGACCTGGAGCTGACCGTCGATCTCTCGGGCACGCTGCACGAGCGGCTGGCCGCCGGACGGCTGGATCTGGTGCTCGCCAAGCGCCGGGCCCAGGACACCCACGGCCGGCTGGTCTGGCGGGGCAAGCTGGTCTGGATCGGCGGCGAGCGGCTGCGGATCGATCCGGAGCGCCCGTTGCCGCTCATCCTCTTCCCGCCGCCGGGGATCACCCGCGCCCGCGCGCTGGAGGTCCTGGAGGCGCACGGCAGGGCGTGGCGGATCACCTGCACCAGCGGCAGCCTGAGCGGGCTGGTGGCGGCGGCGCGCGCGGGGCTGGGGGTCATGGCGCACACCCGCGGCATGATCCCGCCCGGTCTGGTGCGCGTCCCGGACCGGGTCGGGCTGCCGGAGCTGGGCCCGGTGGACTTCGTCCTGCTGCACGGCGGCGCGGGCGGCACCGGCGGGGCGCGCGGGGGCGGTGGGGCGCGAGGCACCGGCGAGACGCGCGGGAGCGGCGGCCGGGACGGCGGCGAGAGCGGCGGGAACGGCGGCCGGCCCGCGGGGAGCCCGGCCGACGCGCTGGCCGCCGCGATCCTGGCGGGCGGCGACCGGCTGCACCGGCCGGTCGTAAACCGGCCGTAAAGCGGCGGTGCCCGCCTCGGAGAGATTCGGTGCAGAAACGGCGCGGGTGCCGCGACCCGGCGGGCGGCGGCGCGCCCGGCGTCCGCCGAAGTAGCCCGTTTTCGACCGGCGACCAGCACAGATGGCGCACGGTGAGCCCCCTCCCGGTCCCTCCGGGGATCGGATACGGTCGCGGCGCTGGGCCCGGCTGCGGCCGGCCGGTTCAGGTCGGCCCGTCACCGAGCGGCTGTCCCTGGCTTAATGGCTTAGGTCTCGCGGTATTGCCAGTACCTGCGGGGCACTTCTAGGAGCGAGTCCGTGCGCGAGTTCACCGTTCCACCCTTGGCGACGGCGCCCCAGGTCGGAGGACTTGCGGACGCCGTGTTCGACCACGCCGGCGAAGCACCGGACCGGGTGGCGCTCGGCCGCAAGGTCGACGGCGTATGGCAGGACGTGACGGCGGCCGGGTTCCGGGACGACGTGCTGGCGCTGGCCAAGGGGCTGCTCGCCCAGGGCATCCGGTTCGGCGACCGCGTCGCGATCATGTCGCGCACCCGCTACGAGTGGACGGTCTTCGACTTCGCGCTGTGGTCGATCGGCGCCCAGTCGGTGCCGGTCTACCCGACGTCCTCGGCCGAGCAGGTCTTCTGGATGCTCTTCGACTCGGGCGTCTCGGCCTGCCTGGTCGAGCACGAGGACCACGCGATGACCATCGGCTCGGTGATCGACCGGCTTCCGCAGCTGTCCCGGCTGTGGCAGCTCGACGCGGACGCGATGGGCGAGCTGACCGAGGCGGGCGAGCACATCGACGACGAGGTGGTGCACCGGCACCGGCTCGCCGTCACCCCGGACGGCGCGGCCACCATGATCTACACCTCGGGCACCACCGGCCGCCCCAAGGGCTGCGTGATCAGCCACGCCAACTTCATGGCGGAAACCGACAACATCCTGGCGCGCTACGAGCGGGTCTTCCACTCCCGGCCCGGCGACGAGGCGACCACGCTGCTCTTCCTGCCGCTCGCGCACGTCTTCGGACGGATGGTGCAGATCGCGGCGATCCGCGGCCGGGTCAAGCTCGGCCACCAGCCGAACCTGACCGCCGCCGCGCTGCTGCCCGACCTCAAGACGTTCCGGCCGACCTTCATCCTCGCGGTGCCGTACATCTTCGAGAAGGTCTTCCAAGCGGCCCGCCGCAAAGCCGAGACCGAAGGCAAACTGGGCGCCTTCGACAAGGCCGTGGACATCGCGGTGCGCTACGCCGAGGCGATGGAGCACAAGGCGTTCGGCACCGCGCCCGGCCCCAGCGCCTCGCTGCGCATGCAGCACCAGCTGTTCGACAAGCTGGTCTACGGCAAGGTGCGGGACGCGATGGGCGGTCGCTGCCGGCACGCGATGTCCGGCGGCTCGGCGATGGAGCGGCGGCTCGGGCTGTTCTTCGCGGGTGCGGGAGTGACGATCTACGAGGGGTACGGACTGACCGAGTCCACCGCCGCCGTCACCGCCAACCCGCCCGAGCAGACCCGCTTCGGCACCGTCGGGCAGCCGATCCCCGGCACCACCGTGCACATCGCGGAGGACGGCGAGATCTGGGTGCACGGAGGGCAGATCTTCTCCGGCTACCTCAACGACCGCAGAGCCACGGACGCGACGCTGCGGCAGGGCTGGCTGGCCACCGGCGACCTGGGGGCGCTCGACGACGACGGCTATCTGAGCATCACCGGACGCAAGAAGGAGATCCTGGTGACCTCCGGGGGCAAGAGCGTGTCCCCGATCGCGCTGGAGGAGCGGGTCAGGGCGCATCCGCTGGTCGCGCAGTGCGTCGTGGTCGGCAACGACCGGCCGTACATCGCGGCGCTGGTCACCCTGGACCCCGAGGCCGTCAAGCACTGGCTGACGATGCGCGGCAAGCCCGAGATGCCGCCCGGCGAACTCGTGCGGGACCCGGATCTGGAGACCGAGATCCGGCGGGCGGTGGTGGCCGCCAACACGCTGGTCTCGCAGCCCGAGTCGATCCGCACCTTCCGGATACTGGCCGCGCAGTTCTCCGAGGAGCACGGGCTGCTCACCCCCTCCCTGAAGCTCAAGCGGAAGGCGATCGAGCAGACGTACTCGGCCGAGATCGCGGCGCTCTACCACCGGTGAGCCGCGCCTGCCCGCCGCCGGCCGGCCTGCGGAGCGGGCAGGGCACGGCGGACAGGAATCCGGCGGCGGCGGGAATGCGCGGCCGCTGAAGATCGTTGTCGCCGGTGTATCGAAACGTCGACGTTAGGACCGATTGCTCGTGAGCGATGTCCCCACCATCACCCTCAACAACGGCGTCAAGATGCCGCAGCTCGGTTACGGCGTCTGGCAGGTGCCGGACGACGAGGCGGCCACCGCCGTCAGCACCGCGCTGGAGGCCGGCTACCGCAGCATCGACACCGCCGCGATCTACGGCAACGAGGAGGGCACGGGGAAGGCGCTCGCCGCCTCGGGTCTGCCGCGCGAAGAGCTGTTCGTGACGACGAAGCTCTGGAACTCCGAGCAGGGCTACGAGTCCACGCTCAGCGCCTTCGACGCCTCGCTCGCCAAGCTCAACCTCGACCATGTGGACCTCTACCTGATCCACTGGCCGATCGCCGCCGCGGGTACCTACCTGGACACCTGGAAGGCGTTCGAGAAGATATACGCGGACGGCCGCGCCAAGGCCATCGGCGTCTCCAACTTCCAGCCCGCGCACCTCCAGCGGCTGATCGACGAAGGTTCTGTCGTCCCGGCCGTCAACCAGGTGGAACTGCACCCGCAGCTCCAGCAGGTAGAGGTGCGGGCCTTCGGCGCGCGGCACGGCATCGCCACCGAGGCGTGGTCCCCGCTCGGCCAGGGCAAGGGCCTGCTGGACGAGCCGAAGATCGGCGCGATCGCGCAGAAGCACGGCCGTACCGCCGCGCAGGTCGTCCTGCGCTGGCACCTCCAGCTCGGCAACGTCGTGATCCCCAAGTCCGTGACCCCCTCCCGGATCAAGGAGAACTTCGACGTGTTCGGCTTCGAGCTGGACGACGCCGACCTGGCCTCGATCGCCGCCCTGGACTCGGGCACTCGCCTCGGCCCGGACCCGGACGCCTTCGACGGCTCCTGACCCGCCGCACCACCCCCGCTGCACCCGCCACCGGCGGAGCAGCACACCAGCGCCGCCGTCCGGTCCGCCGACCGGGCGGCGGCGCGCCGCGTTCCGTGCCGTACGGGGATGCCGTACGGGGATGGCGGCGCGGCCGTACGGGGTGTCGGCGCGGCCTTCCGTCCATGGCACGGGGGTATCATCCGGTGATTTCCGCGTCCCGGACCAATCCGCTTCCCGTCCGGCGACGAATAAAAGGCGGGACCCGCATCCGTTGGGTCACTTCGCAGCTCGGAGGAACAGATGAGGGTAGCCGTGCGCCTCGACGAGGCTGCCGAGCCCGAACCCGACCTGCAGGAGCTGCTGGTCCGGGTGGCGCGCGGTGACCAGGACGCCTTCAGCCGGGTCTACGACGCGGTCTCCGGCCCGCTGCTGGGACTCGTCCGCAGTGTGCTGCGCGATCCGGCGCAGTCCGAGGAGGTCGCCCAGGAAGTGCTGGTGGAGGTCTGGCGGACGGCCGCCCGCTTCCAGCCCGCCCGCGGCAGCGCCATGACGTGGGTGATGACGCTCGGCCACCGCCGGGCCGTGGACCGGGTCCGGTCCTCCCAGGCGTCGGCCGACCGTGAGCACAAGGCCGCTCTGCTCGACCAGACGCCCGCCTTCGACGAGGTCGTCGAGCAGGTGGAGGCCAGGCTGGAACGGGAACAGGTACGCCGCTGCATGCGGGGCCTGACCGAACTCCAAAGGCAGTCGGTGACACTCGCCTATTACCGGGGCTTCACGTACCGGGAAGTCGCCGAATTGCTCGCCTTGCCGTTGGGAACCGTGAAGACACGGCTCCGTGACGGCCTCATCCGGCTCCGCGACTGCCTGGGGGTGAGCGTATGACCATCGCCGATCTGCACACGCTGACGGGCGCCTACGCCGTCCACGGGCTGCCGCCCGGGGAACGCGAGGAGTTCGAACGGCACCTGTCCGCATGCGAGCCGTGCGAGCGGGAGGTCGCCGAACTGCGCGCGACCGCCGAACGCCTGGGACTCGCCGTATCCGTGGTACCGCCGCCCGAGATGCGCGACGCGGTGCTGCGCCGCGTCGCGACGGTCCGCCAGGAGCCGCCGAAGGTGGCACGGGAGGGCCGGGCCGGCGGCCCGAGGAGCCACCGGATGCGCCGGCTGCCGAGGTTCGTACTGGCCGCCTGCCTGGCCGGGGCCGTGGCGCTGGGCGGCGTCGCCGTCTGGCAGCACCAGGAGGCACAGGACGCCCGCGACCAGGCGCAGCGCGCCGAGCAGCAGGCCGATTCACTCGCGCGAGTGCTGGCCGCACCGGACGCCAGGACGGCGACCGCCGCCATAGGCAACGGCGCGAGCGGCACCGTCGTGGTCTCCCGGAGCCAGAACAAGGCCGCGTTCCTCGCCTCCGGCATGCCCTCGCTGCCCGGCGACAAGGTGTACCAACTGTGGTTCAACGACGGCGGCAAGATGCGGTCGGCGGGCCTGATGAACGCTGCGGCCGGTGACAAGGCGGTGGTGCTGAGCGGCGCGGTCGACGCGTCGTCGGGCATGGGCGTCACGGTCGAACCGGCGGGCGGCTCTACGCAGCCGACCTCCGATCCGCTGGCGCTGATGGACTTCCCGGCCTGAACGACGCGTCGGCGGGTGGCGAGTGCGGAGTGGCGAGTGCGGAGCCCCGGATACGGGGCTCCGCAGGGGCGTACGGCACTTTCTGGACCTGCGGGTGAGGGCCGGGCCCGCCCCGCCCTCACCTGCCCGCCCTCACCTGCCCGGCGGCCTCGGGAAGAAGCCGCTGGTACGGGCCGCGTACTCGGCGTAGCCCGGCCGCCCTTGCATATGGCGCTCCAGGATGCGCTTGCCGCTGCCGTTGATCAGCAGATAGCTCATGACGAGCGGACCGACGACGGTGACCAGCGCGGCCCAGTGGTCGCAGGCGATCAGGAACAGGCCCCACCAGACGCAGAAGTCGCCGAAGTAATTGGGGTGCCGGGTCCAGCTCCACAGGCCCCGGTCCATGATCCGGCCCTTGCTGGCCGGATCGGCCCTGAAGCGGGCGAGTTGGAAGTCACCGACGCCTTCGAAGAACAGCCCGACGATCCACAGCGCGCAGCCCAGCAGCGCGACCCAACTCATCTCTCCGGGTACGTAGTTCGCCGCCTGCACTGGCAGGGACACCAGCCAGACCAAGGCCCCTTGCAGCAGGTACACGATGCGCAGCGCGTAGGCGTCGCGGTTGCCGGGGGCCTTGGCCAATAGCTGGTCGTAGCGCGGGTCCTCGCCGTGGCCGCGCCCCCGCCGGGCGATGTGCCCGGCCAGCCGCAGGCCCCAGAGGCAGGTCAGGACGGTGATCAGCAGCCGCCGGGCGTCGTCGCCGTGCCCGGCCGAGATGGCGTACGAGACGAGCGCGACGGCCGCGAACCCGAGGCCCCAGGCCACGTCCACGACGCGGTGCAGGCCCTTGGCCAGCGCGACGGCGAAGGTGATGAGCATGACCGCGAAGGCGGCGCCCGCGGCAGCGGCCAGATTGAGCGCGAAGTCGCCCCAGGGGAAGCCGTTCACCGCTGCGCCGGTCATCGGCCGGCCTCCTGGTCGTGGGTCGGGGCGTGGGTCGGGGCGTGGGTCGGGGCGTGGGTCGGGGCGTGGGTCGGGGCGTGGGACGGCTCACGGTTCGGTGCGTGGGCCGGTGCGTGGGCCGGTGCGTGGGCCAGGGTCAGTTGCTGCACATCGAGATAGCGGGAGCGGAAGCCCGCTTCGGAGTAGGCGAGGTAGAAGGTCCACAGGCGCTGGAAGGTGTCGTCGAAGCCGAGCGCCGAGACCTCGGTGGAGCGCTCGGCGAACCGTTCCCGCCAGAGTCGCAGGGTTTCGGCGTAGTGCGGCCCGTAGGCGTCCCGTTGGACGATCCGCAGCCCGGTGCGCCGCTCGGTGATGTCGGCGATGGCCTGGACGGACGGCAGCAGGCCGCCGGGGAAGATGTACTTCTGGATCCAGGTGAAGGTGTTCTTGGAGGCCGTCATCCGCTCGTGCGGCATGGTGATGGCCTGGAGGGCGATCCGGCCGCCGGGGGCGAGGAGTTTCTCCAGGGCGGTGAAGTAGACGGGCCAGTACTCCTCACCGACGGCCTCGATCATCTCAACGCTCACCACCGCGTCGTACGAGCCGGTGAGCTGTCGGTAGTCGCGGATCAGCACCGTCACCCGGTCCGCGAGACCCGCGTCCCGGACGCGCCGCTCGGCGAGGTCGCGCTGCTCCTGAGAGAGCGTCACGGTCACGACCTCGGCACCGCGTTCGGCGGCCCGCAGCGCCAACTCGCCCCATCCGGTGCCGATCTCCAGCAGCCGGGTGCCAGCGCCGACGCCCGCCTGGTCCAGCAGCCGGTCGATCTTGCGGTGCTGGGCGGCGGGCATCAGGGAGAAGTCGGCGGGGAAGCCGCGGAAGAGGGCGGCGGAGTAGGACATGGTCTCGTCGAGGAACAGCGCGAAGAGGTCGTTGGACAGGTCGTAGTGCCGCTGGATGTTGTCGCGCGAGCCTTCGAGGGTGTTGCGCTGAGTGTCGGGCTGCCTGCGCGCCCAGGCTCCGCGCAGCCGTTGCAGGGCTGGCGGGACGAGGGTCGAGACATTCTCGGCGAGCACACTGAGCACGCCCACCAGGTCGACGGCCTCCCACTCGCGGGCCATGTACGACTCGCCGAAGCCGATGAGGCCGCCGGCCGCGATTCGGCGGAAGAACGCGTCGGGGTCATGGACGTCGAGCAGCGGACCGCCGAGGCCGAGCGTCTCGGGGACCGGGGCCGGCGCGGCGGTTACGGCGCTGCCTGCGGTGCCTGCGGTGCGCCTGCCTCGCGGCGGTGAGCCGTGCAGCCGTACCCGCAACGGCAGTCGGGCCAGCGCCCGGCGCACCAGGAACTCGGCGATGGCGACGCGCGCCGGTGAACAGCGCGGCAGGGCCGCGACGTCGGGCCACTGCCGGGGGTCCACCATGACGGCTCGCCGCGACGAATCCGACGCATACGACGAGTAGGAAGAAGGCACAGACAGGCTCAACTCAAACCCTCCTGATCACGGTGACGGGGGCGCGGCTGCACGGGCAGTCCGCGCAGGAACAACCGGATGCCGTGCAGCCGGATGCCGATCGAGACGGCGAGGGTGGGCCAGGGGTGCCGGGCCGCCGCGCGGAGCAGACCGAGCGGACCGGCCGGCCGGCGCTCGCCCCGGACGGTCGCCGTGAACGGGCGCCCGCCCTCCCGTTCCAGATGGATCGTCAGGTCGAGTCGGGCGCCGGGCTCGGGCAGCCGCATCCGGTACTGGCCGTCGACCGGGAAGAAGGGCGAGACGTAGAACGCCTTGTGGGCGCTGCCCCGGCCCCGTTCGTCGGTGCGCAGCAGATAGCAGTGCCGCTCGCCGTACGTGTTGTGGACTTCGGCGACGACGCAGACGAGCGCGCCGAGCGGGTCGTGGCACCAGTAGAGGGTCAGTGGGTTGAAGACGTGCCCCAGGACGCGGGCGTTGGTGAGCATCCGCACCTTGCCTCCGCCGAGGTCGATGTCCTGGGCGCGCAGATAGCGGTCCAGGCCGGCCCGGATGCTGGGCGCGGCGCCGCCGAAGTGGTCGCGGGCCTCGAAGCGGGCGAGCGGGCGCAGCGGCCGGGGCAGCGCCGATCCGTGGTCGAGGCCGAAGTCCAGGTCGACCAGCCACATGTAGGTGCGCTGCCGGAAGGCGTAGCGGGTGGGGCGGTTGCGGACATGGGCGACGACGCACGCGTACAGGGCGGGGCCCTCGGGGCGTGCCGCCCCAAGGGTCGCGGAGGTCGTCACCGCACGGGGTATCGGCGTGCCGGGCGTCACCACTCCACCCCCAGCGCGCGGGCGGCGGCGACGCCGGAGCGGCAGCCGTCCTCGTGGAATCCCCAGCCGTGGTACGCCCCGGCGTACGCGGTCACCGGGCCGCTCAGCTCCGGCAGCCGCGCCTGCGCGGCCACCGACTCCGGGGTGTAGACGGGGTGTTCGTAGGTCATCCGGGCGAGCACCCGCTCCTCGGCTATCAGGTCGGCCGCGTTGAGCGTGACGAGGTAGCGCTCCGGGGCGTCGAGCCGTTGCAGCCGGGTCATGTCGTAGCTGACCCTGACCCGCTCGGCGGACGCCGTGCAGTCCGGCATCAGGTAGTTCCAGGAGGCCTGGGCCCGCGGGCTGCGGGGCAGCACCGAGGTGTCGGTGTGCAGCAGGGTGGGGTTGTGCGAGTAGCCGAACGCGCCCAGCACCTCGCGCTCCGCCTCGGTCGGGTCGGCGAGCAGCCGCAGGGCCTGGTCGGGGTGGACCGCCAGCACGACGGCGTCGTAGTGCCGGGTCGCGCCGTCCTCGGTGACGATCCGCGCGCCGCCGGAGTAGCGCTCGACGGCGCGAACCGGGGCGGAGGTGTGCACCGCGGAGAGCTGTTTGCCGACGCACTCGACGTACGAGCGGGAGCCGCCGGTCACCGTCCGCCAGGTGGGCGAGCCGCTGACGCCGAGCATCCCGTGGTGCTCCAGGAAGCTGAAGAGGTAGCGGGCCGGGTAGCGCAGCGCAGTGCCGGGCGCGCAGGACCAGACGGCGGAGACCAGCGGTGTCATGAAGTGCGAGACGAAGTACGCGGAGTAGCGGCCCTCGGCGAGGAACTCCCCCAGCGTCCGGTGCCCGCCCTCGTCGGCGGCGAGCAGCCGGCGGGCGTTCCGGTGAAAGGCCGGCACCTCCGCGAGCAACCGCAGATAGCGTCCGCGCAACGCGTTGCGCGGTTGGGCGAATAGCCCTTTCGGGCCGCGCGCGCCCGCGTATTCGAGACCGCATCCGTCGCACCGCACGGACATGCTCATTTCTGATTCCTGGGTTTCCACACCGAGTTCGGAGAAAAGCCGAAGGAGAAGCGGATAGGTCCGCTCGTTGTGGACGATGAATCCGGTGTCCACTTGGAGCAGCCGGCCGTCGCCGGACGGCACATCGTGGGTGTCCGCGTGGCCGCCGAGCCGGTCGTCCTTCTCGTACAGCGCCACCTCATAGGCATCACGCAGCACATACGCGGCGGTGAGCCCCGCCACGCCGCTGCCGACCACGGCCACCCGACGTCGATCCGTATGCCGATCCACCGCCACGCAACTCCCTCCCGAAACGCTCCGGGCACATGCCCCTTTCGCTTGATTCGAGGCCGTGGCCGCCGTGGATTGGTCCGAAGGACGATCAGTTTTCCGTACAGCGAATTTTGATCCGATCGGGTGAATGACCAATCCGCCGACCGGCGGGCGACGAATGCCGGTTGTGAGCAAAGACCGAGAAGCGACAACGGAGAGCGCGGCCCCCGGCAGCACGCCGGGCCGCCGCCGGACCTCCGTACGACTGCTGCGCGGCGCCCTGGGCGCGCTCAGCGGACTGCTCGCGGGTTTCGCGGCGCTGGCGAGTGCCGAGCTGGTCTCGGCGGCCGTGCGGCCCGAGTCGAGCCCGATCACGGCCGTGGGCGGCGCGGTCATCGACCGCACCCCGGTCGAACTGAAGGACTACGCGGTCAGGACCTTCGGGAACAACGACAAGCTGGTCCTGCAACTGGGCATCCTCGCGGTGCTCGCGCTATTCGCTATGTTCATCGGGGTCCTCGCAGCCCTCGCGCCCCGCTTCCGCCGGACCTGCTCCGCCGGGGTGCTGCTCTTCGGCCTCGTCGGCGCGCTGGCCGCCGCGAGCCGCCCGGACAGCGGCGGGGCGGACTGGGTGCCCTCGGCGGTCGGGGCGGTCGGCGCGGCCGGGGTCCTGTACCTGCTGGCCGGCCGGCTCGCCTGGTCGGCCCAGGCTGAGGCACCGGAAGCGGACGAGGCGCGGGCCCCCGGCCCGAACCCCGATCCGAGCACCGGCCCCACTCCGAGCACCGCACCCGCTCCCAGCACCGAACCCGCCGCGGGGCGCCCCCTCGCGGCCGATTCCGAACACTCCCCCGGCGCTCCCTTCATGCGCCCGGACGGAGAGCCGGCCGCACCGCGGCCCGCCGCCGGCGCTTTCGACCGGCGTGGGTTCGTCATCGCGGCCACCGCAGCCGCGGCTGCCTCGGCGGGCGCAGGCGTACTGGGTCGTCGCCTGAACGCGTCCAGCGGGGCCGAGGCAGCCGCCTCCCGCAAGGCCGTCACCCTCCCCGCCCCGGATTCACGGGCCGCCGCCATCCCGCGCGGCTCCGATCTCAAGACCGCCGGGGTCAGCTCGTTCACGACCTCCAACCACGACTTCTACCGGGTGGACACCGCGCTGGTGGTGCCCCGCGTCGACGCGACCGGCTGGAAGCTGCGGATTCACGGCAAGGGCGTTCCCAGGGACGTCAGCGTGAACTTCCAGGACCTGCTGCGCCGGGAGCTGATCGAGCGCGACATCACCTTGACCTGCGTCTCCAACCAGGTCGGCGGGCCCTACGTGGGCACTGCCCGGTGGATCGGCGTACGGCTCGCGGATCTGCTCCGCGAGGCTGGGGTGAAGCCGCCGTCGAAGGGTGGCAAGGCCGATCAGCTGGTCGCGCGCTCCGTGGACGGCATGACCATCGGGACCCCGGTCGAGGCGGTCATGGACGGCCGGGACGCGATGCTCGCGGTCGGCATGAACGGCGAGCCGCTCCCGTTCTCGCACGGCTTCCCGGTCCGGATGCTGGTCCCGGGGCTGTACGGCTACGTCTCGGCCTGCAAGTGGCTGCGGGACCTGGAGCTGACCACCTTCGATTCCTACGACCCGTACTGGGTCAAGCGGAGCTGGGCCAAAGAGGCCCCCATCAAGACTCAGTCGCGGATCGACACCCCCAAGCCCTTCTCGACGCCGAAGGCGGGCAGCGTGCCCGTCGGAGGCGTCGCCTGGGCGCAGCACAAGGGCATCGACCGCGTCGAGGTCCGGGTCGACGGCGGGGCGTGGCACACCGCGCGGCTCGCCGACGAAGCGACCACGGACACCTGGCGGCAGTGGGTCTGGGACTGGCCCGCCACCGCCGGCTCGCACAACCTCGAGGTCCGGGCCACCGACCGCGAGGGCTACACCCAGACGGACAAGCGCGTCGGGACGGTCCCCGACGGCGCGACCGGCTGGCACTCGGTGGTGGTCGACGTGACCTGACCCGAGCAACGACGCACTCCGGAGTACCCCAGGCCACTTCCGGAACACCAGATCACTTCCGCAACACCACACGCCCATCCTGCTAGGAGCACACCATGAACAGCCTTCGCATCCGTCGCGCCACCATCGCCGTCGCCGCCGTCGCCATTCTTCCGCTGGCGATGACCGCCTGTTCGGACGACAGCAAGGACAGCAAGGCCGACTCCTCGTCGTCGGCGTCGAAGTCGAAGGAGTCGCAGCCCTCCGAGGCCAGTGGCGCGAGCGACCTGTCGAAGCCGTTCGGCCCCGGGTGCGCCTCGGTGCCGAAGTCGGGCAAGGGCAGCTTCAACGGCATGGCCACCGACCCGGTCGCCACCGCCGCGTCGAACAACCCCGCCCTGTCCACGCTGGTCACCGCGGTGAAGAAGGCCGGTCTGGTCGACACGCTGAACAGCGCCAAGGGCATCACGGTGTTCGCGCCGACCAACGACGCCTTCGCCAAGATGCCGAAGGCCGACCTGGACAAGGTCCTCGCCGACAAGGCCACCCTCACCAAGATCCTGACCTACCACGTGGTCGGCGAGACAGTGAAGGCGCCGAAGGGCCTCGCGGACGGTTCGTACACCACGCTCCAGAAGGGCAAGCTCACCACCTCCGGCTCGGGTGAGTCGTACATGGTCAACGACTCGGCCAAGGTCGTCTGCGGCAACGTGCCGACCTCGAACGCGACGGTGCACCTCATCGACACCGTCCTGATGCCGAAGTAACGACGCCGCGGTGTCGACACCGCAGTAGAAACGGACGGTACGGCCGTCGCGGCAGTCGGGCCCGTGCGTTCGGCGCGACCCGATACACGCCC